>JAEWPL010000020.1 GCA_023460615.1 Pseudomonadota bacterium
CTAAGGCATTCTCCTCTGCAATAGTGTCTTGTTGATTAGAGTTTTGAGTATCGGTTGCTGTTTGAGTAGGATCTTGAGTCTCCCCTGCTACATTATTCATTAAAACTTTTGCAATTTGTCTTGAAACTTCGCTACTTGCTGTATCTAAAGTACCGCTATCTTGACCATTGCCTAAAGCTTTACCACTAGCATCGAAGACATTCCACTTTACAGTGTACTCAGCAGTTTCATTGTTCTTTTCAAGAGCACCTGCTACAAAGAATTGAGTACCATAACGCTTTGAGGCTTTAACTAATTTATTATCTGAGTGAGTAAGAATAGTTTGAGCATCTACTAATTGCGCATCATCAAGATCCATAAGTGGGAACATTAAGTTGTAATTGTTCTTAATAGAAGCTTGATTTAGAGCTACAGCAAAATCATTTAAACCGTCAGCATTTAATACTGACAAATTATTCTCATCTACGTTTGCAAACCAAACTAGCACAGGATCTTTTAAACCAGACCAAGTTGCAATACCTTTATTTTGCAAAATAGTTTGTAGTTTATTGTCGTCAAAGGAAACTAATAACTTATTGTCAGTTATTTTTAAAGTATCGATAGCGTTTTTAATTACATCAATACTGATAGATTTAGTATCATCAATTGCACTTTGAGAGGTAGCTTCCACAAAAGCATCGACAATGGCATTATCCATACCATTATCTAAAGGGCGCTCAAAGACTGGAGTTGCAAAAGCTGAGTTTAGAATGCAATAAATTGCACCTACAGATAAAGTTTTTAATTTCATATGTCACCTTCGTACAAACTGCGTCAATTTTAGCACATCAATGTAAAATGTTTTTTGTCTTTTAAGGTGAATTTTTTCTTCATTTCTAGTAGAATGGCGCTCAGAATATTAAATTAGTCCTTGGAGATGATCATGGCATCAAATTTAACCTATAAAGAAGCTGGCGTTGATATTAATGCTGGTGAGGAACTTGTAGAACGCATTAAGGCACCAGTTAAGAAAACTACCCGTCCTGAAGTTATTGGCGGTCTAGGTGGTTTCGGTGCTTTAACAAGAATTCCTAAGGGTTATACCAATCCTGTACTAGTAACTGGCACCGACGGTGTTGGTACTAAGCTACGTTTAGCTATCGATTTACAAAAACACGCTACTGTAGGTCAAGATCTAGTAGCTATGAGTGTAAACGACATTGTAGTACAAGGTGCTGAGCCATTCTTATTCTTAGATTACTATGGTACTGGTAAGCTAGATGTTGATACAGCAACAACTGTAGTTACTGGTATTGCTCATGGTTGTGAGCTAGCAGGTTGTGCTCTAGTTGGTGGTGAAACCGCTGAGATGCCTGGCATGTACGAAGTAGGTGACTACGACTTAGCAGGTTTTGCTGTAGGCGTAGTTGATGAAGATAAGATCATCGACGGTTCAAAGGTAAAAGTTGGTGATGCTATTATCGGTATTGCTTCATCAGGTCCTCACTCAAACGGCTACTCACTAATTCGTCGTATTCTAAAGCTTGCTAATGCAAAGCCATTAGAGGACAAGTTATCAGATGGTACTGTACTTGCTGATGCTTTATTAGCTCCAACTCGTATTTACGTAAAACAAATTCTAAAACTAATCAAGGAAGTTGATGTTCATGCTTTAGCTCACATCACTGGTGGTGGTTTCTGGGAGAACATTCCTCGTGTATTACCTGAAGGCACTTGCGCAGCTTGTGATGGTGACTCATGGACAAGACCTGAAGTATTTAAGTACTTACAAAAGAATGGTAACGTTGATGCATACGAAATGTTCCGTACCTTCAACTGCGGTGTTGGTATGATTGCAGTTGTTACTAAAGAAGAAGCTCAAAAGGCTTGCGATGTACTTAATGCTCTAGGCGAGAAGGCATGGGTATTAGGTGAGATTGCACCTGTAGGCGCTGATGGTAAACAAGTTACTATCAAAAACTACGAAAACTTCTAATAGATAGTTTTTAAGATTTGAAGTGGCTCCAATATGGAGCCATTTTTGCTATTTAAGCACATAAAATGTGCAGTCAAAAAAATTTTTTTCAATTCACTTTTTCTTTCAATGGCTTTTATAAGCCCCTCTTTTAACATTGCTTACCGTTTCAGCCAAAGCAAAATTCAAATATTTTTATTGTCTATAGGATAAATTAATAGTACAGTGCGTTACTTTTTTAAAGACATAGATTACCTATAGGAGGTGCCAATTGTGAACGCATACAATATTGATTGGTGGGGAGCAAAATATTTTGCTATCAATGAGGAAGGTCACATCATTGTAAGACCTAATCCTTTAAATAAAGATGCTGTAATCGATCTTGCAAAACTAGTAAAGGAAAGAGCCAGTCTAGGACAACGATTGCCTGCGTTATTTTGTTTCCCTCAAATTCTGCAAAGCAGACTAGCCGAAATAAACTCAGCTTTTAAAGAGGCTTATGAAGAATATGGCTACACTGGAGATTATTTTCTTGTCTATCCTATCAAAGTAAACCAACACCGTAGAGTATTAGAAGCACTTACTAATTGTACAGAGCCTATAGGACTTGAATCAGGATCAAAAGCAGAGCTTATGGCTGTACTTGCTCATGCTGGCAGAACAAAATCAGTTATTGTATGTAATGGCTACAAAGACCGAGAGTACATAAGAATGGCCTTAGATGGAGAAAAATTGGGTCATAAGATATTTTTAGTTATCGAAAAAATGTCCGAGCTCAAACTTGTACTTGAAGAATCTGCTCGTTTAAATGTAACTCCAAGATTAGGAGTCAGAGCAAGACTTGCATCTCAAGGCTCTGGAAAATGGCAATCCTCTGGAGGAGAATCCTCAAAATTCGGTCTTATGGCAGCTCAAGTATTAGATCTTGTGCAAACACTAAAAGATCTTAATCATCTTGATTGGCTACAACTTTTGCATTTTCATTTAGGCTCTCAAATGTCGAACATCAGAGACATTACTCGAGGTGTCAAAGAAAGTGCTAAATTCTTTGTGGAACTAGCTAAACTTGGTGTTAACATTAAATACTTTGATGTTGGTGGTGGTCTTGGTGTTGATTATGAAGGCACTCGCTCACAAACAGATTGTTCTGTTAATTATTCCTTAAAGGAATATGCGAATAATATCGTTTGGACTTTAGGTGATGCTTGTCGGGAAAATCACTTACCTTATCCTACTATTATTACAGAGTCTGGCAGAGCACTGACTGTCTACCATGCTGTATTAGTATCTAATGTCATTGGTGTTGAGCGCAATGAATTTCAGGTTCCAAAAGCACCGCTTGAAGGTTCACCAAAGGCTCTTTTCACCTTGTTTGAAACTTGGAATGAAATCAATAAAAATGTCATCAAACGCTCTTTAAGAGAGTGGTTACATGATAGCCAATATGCACTTCAAGAAATTCATGAAGGTTATGTATCAGGAAATGTAACCTTACAACAAAGAGCTAAAGCTGAGCAAATCTACTTATGCATTTGTAAAGCAATACAACAAGCTTTGGATCCTACCAACAAGTCTCATCGAGTATTGATAGATGAGTTGCAAGAACGCATGGCTGATAAGCTTTATCTTAACTTCTCTTTATTTCAGTCTCTACCTGATGCATGGGGTATTGATCAAATCTTTCCAGTACTGCCACTTGAATATCTTAATAAACCTCTAACAAGAAGAGCGGTAATTCTTGATATCACTTGCGATTCTGATGGAGCCATCAAGCAATATGTAGAAGGGGATGACATCTCCAACACTATGCCTTTTCCAGAATTTGATAAGGACAATCCTCCTTTAATTGGTGTCTTCATGGTTGGTGCTTATCAAGAAATTTTAGGTAACATGCACAACCTTTTTGGAAACACTGAAGCTGTTGATGTATATGCCTATGACAATGGAAAGATTAGCGTCTCTTTATCGGATGAAGGAAGTAGTGTCGCTGATATGTTGCAATATGTACTTCTAGATCCATCTAAATTATTAAATGAATTTAGTAGTCAAGTTTTAAACTGCCAAGAACTTGAGGAGAAAACTCAAAGATCCTTTATTGAGGAATTTAAGGCAGGACTATACGGATACACCTACCTTGAGGACGAATAATGCAAACATTAAATTTTGAGCACGATATCTCCTTAGTATCTAATGCCTTTGGAGCATTTCGTTTTCCTTTAAACTTTTCACCTTATGATACTGATGCTGATGTAGTGATCACAGGCGTACCTTTTGATATGGCAACTTCAGGACGAGCAGGCTCTAGATTTGGACCTACTGCGATAAGACAAATCTCACCTCAACTTGCCTGGGAAGGTAAAAGATATCCTTGGGATTTTTCACTTAAAGACAGGCTTAAGGTATTAGATTGCGGAGATCTTGTGTATGCCTTTGGTGATAATCAAGATATGGTAAATAAATTAGAAAAACATACTCTAAAGTTACTTACAAATGGAAAAACTTGTTTAACATTAGGTGGAGATCATTTTATTACACTACCTTTACTTAGAGCTCATGCTAAAGCCTTTGGTACATTAAGTCTCATTCACTTTGATGCTCATGCAGACACCTACTCTAATGGCAGTAGCTATGATCATGGAACAATGTTTTATCATGCTCCTAAAGAAGGTTTAATTGACGTTACTAAATCAGTACAAATTGGCATACGCACTGAATTTGACGAAAAAGATGGCTTTACAGTTATTGACGCAATTAAAGCAAATGATCTTAGCGTGGAGACGATAAGCAAGCTTATTCATAACACTGTAGATAACAATCCTTGTTATCTAACCTTTGATATCGATTGCTTAGATCCTGCTTTTGCACCAGGAACAGGAACCCCAGTCATGGGAGGATTAAACTCAGATAAAGTCCTTAAGATTTTAAGATCTTTAAAAGATCTTAATATTGTAGGAATGGATATTGTTGAGGTAAGTCCATCCTATGATCATGGTGAAATTACAGCTCTTGCAGCTGCTACCATTGCGCTTGAAATGCTGTATATAAAAGCTTTCAAAATGTAGCTTATAAGCACTCTAAGCTAAACGCTTAGAGTGCTTAGCTTAGTAAAAATCAATTGCCTTAAATTATCAAATCGCTATCGTCATCCTCATCAAAAGCTTTATTCTTACGATAGCTAAGTGGAGTCTGACCAAACTTTAATTTGTAGAGCTTAAAGAAATAACCAATATTGTCAAAGCCATGATCTAAAGCGATATCAGTGATAGATTTTGAAGTTAAAGCAATTTCTTGGCTTGCTCTTCGTAATCTTAAGTCATTGATAAAATCAACAAAACTCATACCAGTACATTTTTTGAAGTATCTACAGAAGTACTGTTTTGAAACGTTAAGATAATTAGCAGCATCATTCATGGTGATCTTTTCAGCATAATGATCATTGATAAAGGTTAAGAGATCTTTAATCTTTTGTTGCTTATGCTCAAAGTCGTCATTCTTATTTAAAGACTCTGACAAGAAGATGCCGTTATCATACATGATAGCAAGTAAATCTATGAGATGAGCTTTAATACGTAAACGAGTAGCACCATCTGTTTTAGCTGCATTGTTTACAATGTAGCCTAGAATTTTATCCGCCTTTGCAAAGCAATCCATATCACTAGTTATTAAAGGAGGCATCTTCTTACCGCCTTCATTTAAAAACTTGCACAACTGCACTTGAACTTCATCATAATTGCTAAATTCAATCATGGCAGGATCAAATAAGATGGAGGAGTGGTTAGCACCACGTTTAATCATCAGATTGTGTAGAACGTTACCGGGGGTAATAGCAATACAAGGTGATGTGATTTTATATTCTTGCATGGCGTAGTTGTAAACAAAATCACCGCTTTCAAAACGATTGATTTCAACCTCTGTGTGCCAATGCATACCAATATTTACATTAAACTTTTTACCCCTGCACACATAAGCTGCCAGAGGATAAACATTAGAGCCGTGCTTAATGTTCTCTTTTAATTCTTTTTTTAAAGTCGCCATTTGACTTAAACATCCAAAATATAATGCAACTCTAAAGACTTATAGATGCTTTAGATTTGCCGATTTTAAACTAAAAATCTAGAAGTATTCTATACCAAAAATGGCGATTTATTAAACCTAAATTTAGGATATATTCTATAAAATTAAACTCTACTTTAACTTTGCTTTAGCAAAATTAAGTAGTTAGCAAAAATTTATTACAATAATGTACACCTGCAATCTTTTGCTAAGTGATGTTTTATAAATTAGACAATATTAACCTAACAAAAAGTTTCATTACCTCAAAATTAACTATATGTTAAAATTAGCCCCACTTACTTGATGAATAAATTATTAACGTAGCAAATAAAAGA
>JAEWPL010000021.1 GCA_023460615.1 Pseudomonadota bacterium
CTGAGCGAATTAAAATCATGGTAATTAAAATTGCACAAACACCAAATGGGTATGCTACAGCGTAAGCCTTAGGAACTTTAGCAGCGTCGAAGCCTAAAGCTAGTGGATCTTGACCTGCTTGAGCAAAAGCTTGAGCTAAATCAGAAACCATAATGGTACCAGCAGATAGTGCAGGGGTATTGGTGATAGCACCTGAGTACATACCAACCATAGCATCAGGAGTTACGATACCGCAGTAGAATAGAGCTAAAGCGATGCAGCAACCTAGCACAATTATAGAAACAGCCAAAGTTAATAGCTTAAGACCGTTACCACGTAAAGCTGCAAAGAAGCTTGGACCTACTTGAATACCAATACCATAAACGAACAACATTAGACCGAATTCTTGTAAGAAGTGAAGAATGCTAGCCTCAGCTGTTAGTCCTGTTTGGGTGTGTAATTCAAAACCAAAATAAGCGTTTGCAATGTGACCGACAAAAATACCGGAGAAAAGCACGCCACCAATTCCTAGTCCGACGCCTTTATACTTTAATTGTCCTAGGGCAATACCAAGCACAGCGCCAACTGAAATATAAATAATTAACAAGGCAAGTGATGACATTTAATTAAATTTCCAATTTGGATTAAGGGATTAAAAAGAATTTTGTCAAAGTGGTCTTTGACAAAATTTGTGGTATTGTATCACAATCTTAGAAGATTTCTTAAGATAAAAATATCGCCTAGAGTTTCTCTAAAATTTCAGTTGTAAGGTAAACGCAATTTTCTTCATAACTTACATCTAAAATTGGAGCATCAAAGATCTCATAAGCCCAATCATTCACTTCCTCAATAGCAGCATCTTGTGACATGAATTTCATGCTTTTACATAGACCTGAAAACTCATTTAAATCCATGATTTCACTGTTTTGAGCTTTAATTGCTTGTAATAATTTATGGGCGTTTTCTGACGAATATTCAATGCTGTTGTTATCTGTACTTGTCTCTTTTGTGTCTTCTAAAGCACTAGGTGTGGCGTTATCAGTATTGTTTACTGTTTGCTCATTTAAACTTAACTCTTCTTCAACACTTCCGTTTTCATCTTCCCTTAATTGAGAGATAAAATCTTGGATTTCAGAGGATTCTTTAAGCTTACTTTCAATTAAGCTTGTATCAAGCTTGTTGACGTTAAATTGAACTGGCTTGAAGAAAGAATGTTGAGCAAGTGTAGGTCTTTCTTGTCTTGAAGCATTGTTGGTGCTATTTTGATTTAACGTACTCTTATAGATAGCCTCTTTTTGATCTTCTATATCCTTTTGACCTTTAAGGTAGGACACTACTTTATTAAAGGTTCTTGATAGGTAGCTTGAAACAGCACTTTTTTCAATTTCACTGTAAGCAAGTTTTAGTAAGTAATCTAAAGTTAATTGATAAACTTCAGGGAATTTTTGCTGATTGTTATAAATACCAAGATAAAAACTCTTAGTTAAAGCGGTAATATGCTTACTAATTTCATTGAAGTTTTCTAAAAACTTCACAGCAAAAGACTGTTGATCCTCATCAAGATCCATTAAATTTACAAGTTTTAGCCAATTTCGATTTAGGGGCGCATTAACTCTAAATATAAGTTGTGTAAGTTGTGCTGCTTTAAGCTTATTGATAAAGTCATGGGTTAGTTTTTTCCCATCTAGATTTGAGTTAACAATTTTTTTGAGAGAAAAATATTTAGTTTGAGTGGTAACAGACTCAATTCTAATTGGTACCGTGATTAATCCAATTTTAGTAAGAGCTTCTTCAACAAAAGGAAGCTGCTTATTCTCAATATCGCAACCACATTTTGAAGATAACTTTATAGCATCTGTATACACGAAATTAGATAAGTTATGTTTTAATGTTGTGCACAATGACTTATCAATATTGTGAGTAAGTATTCTTGCGATAGTGTTGTCTTGCTGATAATCGCAATTGTATAAAAATTTTAATAAAGCTCTATCTTGAGCAAAACAATTAAGTAAACTTGAGGTAAAGTTACTAGTTACCTCAATACAGTTGTGGGTAAATAAAGAAATAGTGATTTTATCTAGTAACGGTCCAAAAAGCACACATGGGTTGATAGCACATGGTTGTGCGTAACTGGTTTTAATGCGACTTACAATTTTTACAGTAAGGTTATAGGCATTTTTTACAGCTTTTGTATCATTACAATTTGTTTTAATAAAGCAACGTTCTTCACTTGAAATACTATTACCTTGAATTTCTAGTGCATTGTCATAATTTTTGATGCAAATATATTTATGGCAATTATCTTTGGTAACAATTGTTTTGAGCTTGTCTAATAAAAAGTCAATAAAGTAGTGAGTATTACATCTTCCTGATAAATTATTATGGAAGCTTAAATTTCTGTTATCAATGTTATTGATTATGAATAAATCAAACAACTCTCTAGCATATTCATAGTATTCAGTAATTGTTTTTTTTAGTCCACTGTTTAGTAAGATCTGTAAACACAAATAAGTAATTTGAGGAAAATAGAACAATGATAACTTTATCATTGGAGGTAAAGTTAACTTATCCCCACGTTTGATACTCAAATCAAACAGAGCAAAACTAAAGCCTACATAAAAGAGAAGATAAATGTTTTTGTTTTTTATAAATTCTTGGCAAACAGTGTTAATGCATTGATTATCTTCTGTTTTATCGTAATTTACAAAAAGCTTATAAAGAGTAAGTCTGGCAAAAAAATTAAAATTTTTAAAATCAGAGATAACAGAATAGTCATTGCGACTGGTAGTAAAATAGCTACCTAAAATCTTTTTAATTTGACTTTCAAGTACGCTATTTGGAGCATCAAGATTTGGTACTACTATAAAATAAGGAAAAACATAGGAAAGTTTTTCATTATCCGTCACTAAAAATTCGTGTTTTATATCAAATCTTGGATCATTAACTAAGACTAGCTTAGTATTAGCACTAGTTAAGATAATGCTTTTATCTAAACAATTTTTAACGTGGGTTTTTAAGAGGTTGTAACAAAGCGCATTTTCCCTAAAAGGTGAAAAACACAAGTACCTATCTAAATCAATAGGATCCTCGTCTATAGCGCTTGCTTTAAATTGACAATGTCTTACTTTTTCAGCTATTGCCATTTCTTTTGAAATATCAGCTGTAGCAGTTCTATTTTGCTCTTTTAGCGCATCTTCATTAAGATAAGGTGGCTGCTTCTTTTGGATTACACCTATTTTTTTGTATTCATTCTCTAAGACTAAAAGATCTGGATAATCAGGTGCAAAAGCCATTAAGTAACTTCTGCTTGCAGCAATGTAAGCTAAATATGAACAAACCCTTTTTTGTTGTTCGTCACTAAGTCTCTTAAAACAGTATAAAGGATTAGCATAATCACATTTGTAAATTTGGTGTTCGCAGGCAAAAGTAAAACAAGTTCTTAAGTATTCTTGACCTTCTTTTGGAACAACATTGTCGTAGATAATTTTATTTAAAGCTTCTTTTTGATGAACTTCTATTTTGCTGTTACCACAAACAACAGTTAACGCCTCAAATACACGTAAAATTACGTTATAGTTAGACAGCTTTTCGTTCATCCTTGAGATATGAACGCTATCTTTTGAAGTTACTTGTCTTTTTGATTTGATAAGTTCTCTTACATAAGAGCAATCCTCATCGTTGTTAAGATTAGGCTTTTTAGTTACAAAAATCTCGTCTGATAAAGCAATGCGTTTAGGAACGTAGGCAGGAACAAGCTTTAAACCAAATTTTTCAAGAAAGGTATTGATAAGCACATAGTTTTTTTGTGTTTCATTATTAAAACTTTTGCCTGTGTACTCAAAAGATAATCTTTGGCAGAGCTCTTGTATTGTTAAGCATACAAATCTACTTGAATTAGCTTCTTTTTTTAATTTCTCAATTTGATCTAATAAAGATGAACTTAAATCATTGATCCTATCAAGGTAATATTGGGCATCTTTTACTAAAGCCATACAAAGTCACCAAATAGTGTAAAACTCTTACTTAAAATATCGTACTAACTTATTTATTTTAAGCTATTTTTTACTTTAAAGAAGTCTAACATTATCACTATTTGTAAAATAATAGGATTTATTGTCTCTGTTAGACTTAGTCAATAAAGAATTCTTACACAAGTTTCCTAGTATTACATCTCTAAGATAGGAGGAGTTAGATATTTGTAAGTGCTCTGCAATTTCTAATACTGATTTTTCCTTTAGGTAGCAGAATGCAAGTATTTGCTCATCATACTTGCTTGAAGGTGAAACTTTATCAAAAGTTATATTAACATTGTTTTTTTCAATGCCAGGTTCATAGGTAAGATCAGGTAGTACCAAAGTAAATTTGTCAGAATCTAGTCTTGCAAAAGGCTTGTGTCTTAGATCTGCATCTTTGTAGTCTTCAATTATTTTATCAAAGCCTGTGCCAGCAGCTTCCATAACTTTGCATCTTACTAAGATATTGCAAATTAGCTCGTTTCGTCTTTTTGATATGAGTTTAGACAAATCGTAAACTGTTCCATTAAAGTTCGATAAGTAGAAGCTTCCTGGAGAGGTGATTTCTAATCTGTCTTGAAACATATCAAATTGAATTGAAGTTTTAGAAAGAGAGTAATCGCGATTAGTAATAGCAATAATGATTGCTGCAAAAAAGGAATTATTAGGATAAGCATCAATATCGACTCTTCTGTCAGGTAATTTTATGAATGATCTGTTCATTCTGCTTTCAATACATTCTTTTGCTGATCCTATTAAATCAATTAGATTACCTTTAAATTTTTGTGTTTTTATTGCTGTGTTAGTACATTTGCTTATGCCTGGAAAAATAGAACAGATGATTTGAGTTTTATCAGATGAGTAATTATCTAAAAAGAAAATGGCACCATTTTTTAATTTATGATCTTTATTGAAAAAGCCTATTGAAGCTAAGTCTTTTTCAGTTAAATTTCTTGAGTTGTTGTTCTTGTAAAGCTGAAATAATTTAGAAAACTTTGTTTTGTCAAAAACTTGTTTTGAATCCTCTTGATCAAATTGCACTGTAACAGAATTTTGAAACATATTTTTGATTTCAAGGTAAGTTGCATCAGAGGTATATCCAGATCTTCTCATATAAAAGCGAGGAGCATCAGCGTTTAATTGCAATGCTACAGGTTTTACATTAGATGCTTTAATCACGATTTTAAGGAAATAAAGTTTTCTATGATCCTTTTCAAAAGCTATAAGTTCTGCTTTAAGTTGCAATTTTGGATAAACACAACTTTGTACTAAATCTACAAGATAGCTTCTTTCTTCTTCGGCTTCATCTGTATCAAAACCTATAAGCTCAAGCGTATCTTTGCTTGCTCCAACGTATAGTGTTCCTCCTTTGTAGTTGGCAAAGCCAACCACGGTTTTAAGCCAACATTCAGGATCGTTTCTATCTAATTTTTGTTTGACTTCAATAATATCGTTTTCCAAAACTCTTTCTTTTAGTAAATCAGATAAGGTCATATGAACTCCTTTTATAGAATTATATTATTACTTCAAACTAACTTCAATCTAAACTTGTTTTACTTCAATCGGTAAAATACGATATATAAGCTGTTTTATTGGAATTGATTGAAGTACTTCAAACTAACTTCAATCTAAATATGAGAGGCATTATTTGTGATTTTGGCTATTTCATGAAGAAGCTAATTTTGTTTGAGAGTGTTTAAGCAAGATATAGAACATTAAAGATAAAAAAAGAGCTCTGTACCTTATGATACAGAGCACTTTAACTTATTTACAGATAAATTGTTGTTTAGCCTAATGCTTTTTCTGCATTAGAAATAAGCTCTATTAAATGATGAGCTGAGGTTGCGTTGCGAATTTCATCTTGCATTTGCTTGTCATTTAAGATTAGAGATAGACGACCTATTACATCAAGATGTAAGTTACCATCATCAGGAGATGCAATCAAGCATACAAGATCGCAGTCTTTACCATCAGGAGCACCAAAGTCTATTGCCTTTTCTAAGGTTGCAATAACTACTAAAGGTTTTGTTACCGCCCAGGATTTAGCATGAGGAATTGCAATACCATCGGAAATACCAGTTGGTGCTAAAGCTTCGCGCTCAAACACATCTTTTCTAAAATCCTCAAGTGAATCGATAGCTTCGTTACCACTTAACTTATCTACAAGCTTATTGATAACTTCTTGTTTAGAGTCTGCCTTTAAGTTTAGTAGTACTTGATCTTCAGATACTGCATTTCTAATTAAGTGAGTAATTTCCTTTTGCTTACGAGCTTTATCGCGAGATACTTCAAGTGTAGATAGCATGTTTATGTAGAAGTTGCCATTTAACTTGTAGTACTTCAAGTAAAGTACAAGTAATAAAGCCATTAAAACTGCTGATACAACGAACATTACTACACGTAAACCAAGTAAGGTTTCAGGTGTTTGCTCTGCATTTGGAATGTAGCCAACAATTGCTAAGGTCATTGAAGACATGAAGCCTGCTAAAGCTGCGCCAAACTTAACAGTCATAGTCTGCATTGAGAATACGATAGATTCAGAACGAGTGCCTAACTTGAATTCGCCATAATCTACAGTATCAGCAAGCATTACAGTGGTACATACTAATGAGAAGGCTACACCGATAGAAGCTAAGCCAAAAGCACCTGCAGCAACATAAACGTTACTGTCTGCTTGTGAACCAAAGAAGAACATGCTTAAGTAGCCTGTAATCACAGCTAAAATTGAGAAGATATACACGAATTTACGTGAAGTCTTTTCTACAAACTTAGGGAAGGCAATGAATGCTACGAACTGGCAGATTGCACCTACAGCCATAAAGTAAGGATATAGATCCTCATGGCAAATCGCATACTTAAAATAGTAGATGATGGTGCCGTTTACAAGGTTTTGGCAGATCTGCTGGATAATGGTTAAGATGATGATTACAACTAATTGGTCATTTTTTCCAAGTAGTTTTAGCATATCTGTAATAGAGATCTTCTTGCGAAGAGGTGTTTGTACGTGCTCACGAACATTTGCTGTGCAAATGATAGTTGAAAGCATGAAACAAGCTACAACAATAATAGTAAATCTAAAGAAACCGTCAGCTTGTGTGCCGCCTTGACTTACACCTAAGTAAGTAATGATAGGTAAACCAAAAATAATTACAATTTGACCACCAATCATGGCGCAGGTACGAGGAATAACGCTCATGACATCACGAACTTTAGAATCAGTACTAAAAGCTGGGATCATGGACCAGTATGGAATATCCATAACGGTGTAGGTCATACCCCAAAGAATGTAAGATACACCACACCAAATAGCTACACCTGTAGGAGTTAAAAAGCCTGAAGGATCAGTAAATAAGAAAAGTACTGCAATTGAGTTTAAGACTGTACCAATGAAAATCCAAGGTCTAAATTTGCCGTATTTTGACTTAGTGTTATCAACAATAAGGCCCATGATAGGATCGTTTACCGCATCCCATATACGTGCAAATAAAAATAGAAAGGCTATATAAGCAGGTGATAGTTGTACAACATCAGTAAAAAATATCATCAAATAGCCGCACATGATCCAAAAGGCCATGTCTTTACCTATAGCACCTATACCATAGGAAGCTTTTTCTTTAAGTGAGATTACATTACTCATACAAACTCCAAGATAGTTAACCTTTTTTAATTATATTTTCTGAAAGGATTCTTGTTGGATACAAAAAAGATTTTATGAGTATTTAAAATGCTTTATTGCTTCTTATACATTTTATGATTCCTTTAAATTATAGTAATTATGCTTAATTATCAAATAGATAGTGCTTGTAATCAAGAATTTTGAAGAAGAATGAAATGTAAAAAATGTGACATTAGTTGAAGAAAAATAGTCAAATAGTGATTAAGTCTTTTTTATATCTAAAAAGTCTTTTGCATAAAAGAAAGAATTTTCTAATCGTCTATCATAAGCGTAGATAGAAATTCTTTTATAGGAAACGAAGACATGATTAAAGAATTCAAGCTTGAGATCTTAGAAGATCCTAAAGTATTTATGCAAAATCGCTTAAAGGCTCACTCAAATCACAAGTATTTTGCAAATCACAAGGAAGCTTTAGAAAATCAAAGCTCCTTTAGACAATTATTAAATGGCACTTGGCGTTTTAAGTTTGATACTTGCGTTGAAGAAGCTGTTGCTCGCAAGTTCTATACAAAGGATTTTGATTATACAGCCTTTGACTTTATTCAAGTCCCAGGTCACTTTGAATTACAAGGTTATGGTAAACCTCATTATACTAATGTTTCCTATCCTTGGGATGGCTTTGAAATTGTAAAGCCTGGTCAAATTGCTAAACATAGCAATGTAGTAGGCTCTTATCTTAGAACCTTTAGTGTACCTAAAAATTTTTCAAACACCTTTATTTGTTTTGATGGTGTGGATAGTGCCTTTGCATTGTGGCTAAACGGTCATTATGTAGGTTACAGCACTGATAGCTGCTCAAAGGCTCACTTTGATTTAACTCCTTTTGTTAAAGCAGGTGAGAACAGACTTTGTGTTCAAGTATTTAAGTATTCTTCAGGCTCATTACTTGAAGATCAGGATTTCTTTAGATTCTCAGGTATCTTTAGAGATGTATATTTATATACTAAGCCATCCATCCATCTTGAAGATCTCTTTGTCAAAACTACTTTAAAAGACAATTACAAAAAAGCTTTAATTAAGCTTGAAACCGAGTATTCAATCCTTAATGGTAGCGTCAATGTCACCCTCAAAGACACAGATGGTAAAGTAGTGTTTAATACTACCAAAGCTTTAAAGGACTCCATTGAATTTGAGCTTACTGACATTCATTTGTGGTCAGCAGAAAAGCCTTATCTTTATGGTCTAGAGCTTGAAATCATGGATGATAAAGAGAACTTATGTGAGGTCGTAACTCAAAAAATTGGCTTACGTGAGTTTAAACTAATTAACAAGATCATGTGCCTAAACGGTAAAAGAATAGTCTTCAACGGTGTAAATCGTCATGAATTCTTCCCAAACACAGGTCGTGTACTACCAAATAAGGAAGCTTTAGTAAAAGATCTTTTAATCATGAAAGATCTTAACATCAACGCCATTAGAACCTGTCATTATCCAAATAATGAACTTATTTATGATTTATGCGATGAGTTAGGTTTTTATGTCATTGATGAAACTAATTTAGAAACTCATGGCACTTGGCAGCAAAACGGCGTGGATTTAAAAGATTCAAAAGACATCTTACCTCACAATGATGAGCGTTATCTTGATGCGGTACTTGCTCGTGGTCAAGCTATGCTTGAGCGTGATAAGAACCATCCTTGTGTAATTATTTATTCTTGTGGTAATGAGTCTTTTGGTGGTAGCGTAATTTATGCTTTATCTCAATTCTTTAGACAGCGCGACAACTCAAGATTAGTCCACTATGAAGGTTTATTCCATGACAGAAGTTTTAATGATACCTCTGATATGGAAAGTCAGATGTATACCTCTGTTGAGAATATTAAAAAGTTTTTAGAAAAGGACAGCAATAAGCCATTTATTTGCTGTGAATATTCTCATGCTATGGGAAACTCCAACGGAGGTTTAAAACTTTATACTGAACTTACTCGTACAGAGCCTCTATACCAAGGTGGTTTTATTTGGGACTTTGTAGATCAAGCTTTATACACAAAGTTAGACGATGGCACTGTAGCACTACAATATGGTGGTGATTTTGATGATAGACCAAATGATGGCAACTTCAGTGGTAACGGCATTGTCTTTGCAGATAGAAGTTTGACTCCTAAAGCACATGAAGTTAGAGCTTGCTATCAGCCTTTTGAAATTTCCATTAAAGATAGAGAAGTTTTGATTACCAATTTAAATCTATTTACTAATTTAAATGAGTACAAGCTTATTTATAAGGTAAGTGTGGATGGGGTAATTACAAAAGAATTTTGTGAAAATCCTCTAGAGCTTAAAGCAGGTGACTCAAAGAACTTTAAGATATCAAGTGAAGTATTAGACTACTTAGACAGTCTAAATCTAAACTGTAATGAAATCTCCCTTATGGTAGAGATCGAAAAGACTCAAACAACTGCCTATGGTACCTACAAGCAAGTAGCAAATGCTCAAAAAGTATTTGGTAACTATCAAGTTAAATTGCCAAATCACAAAGTTGTAAGAGTAGTTGATGGTCTTAACAACATTGGCATCATAGCTGAGGATTGCTCATATTTAATCTCTAAACCTACAGGCTTTATCTCTTCAATTAAAACTTACGGCAAGGAAGTTTTAAAGAATAATATGTATCTAAACTTCTTTAGAGCTTTAATTGACAATGATAGAGGTAATAAGGCTGGTTGTAGATTAGGCGCTTGGCATACCGCCTCATTATATAGCTATTGTACAAGTTGTAAGTTAGAGAAAGAACATGGCAACTATGTTATAAAGACTACTCATATATTAGGTGGTACAAAATCAGCTTTGGTTACTATCGATTATGAGCTAACTAATACCGGCGCTTTAGCAATTAGCTTAGATTACAAGAAGTCTGATGAATTACCTGAGTATATGGTGGATTTTAGTTTTATGCTACCAACTAAGAAAGAGTATCAAAACTTAGAGTTCTATGCTAAAGGTTTGACTGATAACTATGTTGACCGTGACTCAGGATTAAATGATCTTGTTTATCATAGCGATGTTGCAAGTCAGATGGTGTCTTATCTAAAACCTCAAGAATGTGGTAATCATCAAGCTTGTCGCTATGTAAAACTTGTAGATAGCAATGGCCATGGTATTTGTGTGGCAAAATCAGAGGAGAACTTTAATTTCTCAGCATTACCATACAATGTAGAGCAACTTTTAACAGCTTTGCACTCTTATGAGTTACCAAAGTCTTACTGTAGCTACCTTAAGATCTCACAAGATCAGTTAGGTGTTGGTGGTGATGATAGCTGGGGTGCCGATGTATTACCTCAATATCGAAAACTAAATCAGGATTGTAGCTTGAAGGTGGTATTAACCACTATCTAGTTAAAATTTCCATATGACAGCAATTAAAAGCAGGCTTTGCCTGCTTTTTCTACAAATTAGTCTTTGAAAAATATTTGTTTTTGTACTCTAAAGGACTTACTTTAGTAAATGCTTTAAAACACCTTGCAAAATGAGAGGTGGAGGAAAAATGAAGAGTTGCTGCTAAATCACTAATAGTATGGTTCGTGCTTACTAAGAGCTCACAGGCTGTATCAATTCTTCTTTTTCTTAGGTATTCCATTATTGACATACCTATGTCTTTTTTAAAGAGTCTTTGAATATAGTCCTTGTTTTTGCCGGTACATTCAATTAAGTCTTCTAAATTTACTTTCCTTAAGATGGAGTGTTCAATTTCTTCTAATACCTTATTTACTAAAGCATGATGAGATTGCAGATGAGTTTTGATGTTCTCATTTACAAGCTTGGTAAACCCAGCTGTACATTGTTCTCTTACTTTTTTAGCATCTTCAACGGTCTTACATAATTCTGCTGCAAGGATAAAGTAATCAGCTAAGGTATAGGCTGCTTCCACTCTTACATTTGCTTTAATGGCAGCTCTAGCACAGACTGTAGCATTAACAACTACAGAGTTTTTTGCCTGTCTTAATGGCGTAAAGCCCATCATACCTTCTTTGCCATGCATAGGTGCACGTAAAGCTCGTAGCGCTTTATCAACATCTCCTGTGCCAATGGCTTCTACAAGCTTGTACTCGTAAGCATAGGTATTATGAGGCTCTTGAGAACCTACTAAATCAAGCTTTTGGATCTGCTGTCTATAGTTTTTATCAAGATCTTTTAAAAAGTCGTTCAGATCTTGATTGTCGATAGGAAGATTGTTGTCATTAGTTAAAGATTTGCTAACAAAGTTGTAAGTTTTAAGTAAGGAGTTTACCGCGTTTATAATTACGTTTATCTCGCTATTCTTTTCAAGCTTTGAAAAATCAATTGGACCTACAAGCAAATAGTCGCCATTGTGAAAGAATAAGCCTGCATAGTTTTGACTTTTAGACAATACAATTAAGTTGTCTTTTTGATATAAGGCATCTAACACCCACTCTCGAAATCCTTTGTCTGTGTAAAAAGGATTGTTTACTGTTGCGGTGGTGCTTGAATAGAGAAAGTTTCTTTCAAAATTTAAAAGATGCACAGGTCCTGCTATTTTCTCAAGCTCTTTTATAAGCGCTATATTATCCACGTTATTCTAGATCCATAAAAAGTTTATAAGCCTACAGTGAAGTAGGCTTACTCACCCTTTTACTAAATTCGCGCTTCATAAGCCATCGCTTTTACTTGATTTATTGCTAAATCTTCGCTCAAACGATGGGGATCCACGCGCATAAATTCGGCGGTAACTCCACCTATCAAAGTCTGTTTCATCTTTTCTTTTAAGTTGATAGCTGCATTGATGTCTCTGTCTATGGTAAAGCCACAACTTGGACA
>JAEWPL010000022.1 GCA_023460615.1 Pseudomonadota bacterium
GTTTATCAAAGCTTGTGCTTTCCCCAGATAGCGCTGCAATGCATTTAGCTTCATCACTTCAAGTACCAGTAATTAGCTTGTATGCTATTCACGATCCTAAGCGTGTGGGGTCTTGGTATTTTAAAGATCTTCAGATAAGTGTTTATGACCAATTATGCCAAAAAGAACTAGATGGAAAAGAGCTCAATTGGAGATATAGAGTGAAAGATCCTAATGCCATGAAGAATATTTCCATTGAGCAAGTTGTTAACACTTTTGATTACGCTATCGATAAATACCAAATTTAACTACTATGAATACATTAGCCGTTTTTCCTGGAACCTTTGATCCTATTACCTTAGGTCACATGGATATCATTACTAGAGCTTCAAAAATCTTTGATCACGTCATTATCGCAGTCGCTAATAGCCCTTCTAAACATACCTTATTTGATTTAGATACTAGAGTCTCTCTAATCCAAAAATCTGTTAAAAATTTATCTAATATCAAGGTTGAAGGTTTTTCTGGGATGTTAATTTCTTTTTTAAAAGAAAAACAAGCTAACATTCTAATTCGTGGTGTTCGCTCTGTAGCTGATTTTGATTATGAAAACCAGCTGGCTGGTATGTACCGACTTGCAGCCCCTGAAATTGAGATAGTAATGCTACCATCTAACTCTCAAATCTCTTATATTTCCTCAACTCTAGTTAGAGAGGTAATTATCCATAAAGGTGATGTGACACCTTTTGTGCCTAAAGAGATTTGTGATTTAGTTAAGAAGTAGTCTTACTTTTGACAATGTGGGCAATAGTAGGTAGTACGTTGCCCTTGAACTATCTTTTCTATTTTAGTTCCACAAGTTTGGCATGGTTCATTATAGTGACCATAGACTTTTAAATTCTGCACAAAGTATCCAAGTTTACCATCAGCACCTTCAAAATCTCTTATGGTTGTGCCACCTTTTTTGATAGATTCATTCAAGATTTTAACAGTACTTTTAACTATGGCATGGCACTCTTGTAGTGTAATGCTATGTGAGCTTCTTGTAGGTAATATTGAGGTATCAAATAGGATCTCACTAGCATAGATATTACCAATACCAACCACAATAGAATTATCCATTAAAGCTTGTTTAATAGATTTTTTTAATCGGTTAAGTCTTTTAAACAAATATTCTGCAGTAAAGTCCTCAGATAAAGGTTCTACACCTAAGCTTTTTAATAGAGAACTTTCACAAGGAGGATTGTCTTCACCAAAATACTCAACTAAACCAAAGCGTCTAACATCGTTTAGTACAATTTGAACATTGCTATCAGTGGTTATAGCGAAGTGATCATGAATAGACAATTGACATGGTTTAGCATTAACTTTTAAATGACCAGTCATGCCAAGATGTATTAACAAATAACCTTTATCAGTGGTTATGATTATGTATTTAGCTCTTCGTTCTACCTTTAATACCTTGGCGTTTTCAAGTTTTTTAAGATCTTGAGAAAAAGGCTTTCTAAGACTCTTATCATCAAAGTAAACTTTTGAGATTTTATGAGCTAGTAAAGGATCAATGATCCCTCGTCTTGTAACCTCAACTTCAGGTAATTCAGGCATAATAATTCTCTACAACAAATACACAAATTTATTGTATCACATCAGAGAATTTTGGGGATTGCGTTTAAGAAAGGAATGGTGCTGGCAGAAGGGCTTGAACCCACGACCCCCTGTTTACAAAACAGGTGCTCTACCAACTGAGCTATGCCAGCATCACTTGATGTGTGCACATTATACAGACTTTTTTTACCTTTACAAGTTTTTTTTAATTTTTTTTAAATTTTTTCTTCTGAACATCTATAATTGTCTTGTTTACTAAGCTTAACAAAGGAATGAAATGTGGAAATCATCCAAATAGACTGTATTGGTTTAAGATGTCCTGAACCATTAACTCTTTTGAGAAATCAAATTAGAAAAGCAAATGAAGGACAAATCTTTCATCTTTTATCTGATGATCCTGTTTCTTTAAGAGATATTCCTTCCTTTTGTAAATTTATGAAACATACTTTAGTGTCTATGCCAGACAAATCAAATCCTCATCTTTTTGTAATTAAAAAAGGACTTAATTGATATTTCTAATCCACTCAAGCGTGATCATTTCAAACAGAAAACTCAACATTAAATTTAAATTTCAACAATATTGCTTTGCTGATATGTTTAATCAGCAAATTTTTTCTTAATTTATCGTCCTTTATATCCATAAACAACGCAATTTAGTCTGCTTTAATGGTAAAATATCAAATTATTTTTATTGTTACGTGAACTGTAAAGTTCTTTTTTATTTTGTAAGGTTTAAATCAAATGTCTAACAAGTATGACCTACAAACTTTTCAAGGATTAATTTTAACCCTTCAAGATTATTGGATGCGTCATGGCTGCATGATTGCAGAACCATTTGATATGGAAGTTGGTGCTGGTACCTCTCACCCAATGACTTTTTTACGTTCATTAGGACCAGAGCCTATTTCATGTGCATATGTTCAACCATCTAGAAGACCTACTGATGGTCGTTATGGTGAGAACCCAAACAGATTACAACATTACTACCAATTCCAAGTAATCTTAAAGCCAAGTCCTGACAATATTCAGGAACTTTATTTAGGTTCTTTAAAAGAGCTTGGTTTTGACCCTACTGAAAACGATATTCGTTTTGTTGAAGATAATTGGGAAAACCCAACATTAGGTGCTTGGGGTTTAGGTTGGGAAATTTGGCTTAACGGTATGGAAGTTTCTCAATTTACTTATTTCCAACAAGTAGGTGGTCTTGAGTGTTTCCCTGTTACTGGTGAGTTGACCTATGGTCTAGAAAGACTTGCTATGTACATTCAAAAGAAGAAAACAGTTTACGACTTAGTATGGGCTAATACCGCTAATGGTGTTGTTACCTACGGTGACGTTTTCCATCAAAACGAAGTAGAGCAATCAACCTACAACTTCGAGTACGCTGATACTGATTTCTTATTTAAGATGTTTGATCAGATGGAAAAAGAAAGTAGTTATCTTTTAAATCTAGAGAAGCCACTACCACTTCCTGCATATGAAAGAATTTTAAAGGCAGCTCACTGCTTTAATCTTCTAGATGCAAGACACGCTATTTCCGTTACAGAAAGACAAAGATTCATCTTAAGAATCAGAACTTTATCCAAGGCCGTAGCTGAAGCTTATTACAAGTCTAGAGAAGCTCTTGGTTTCCCTATGTGTAAAAACAATAATCAAGTAAAGGACTAATCAGTCATGGTTACTAAGAATTTATTATTAGAATTAGGTACAGAAGAGTTACCACCAAAGTCTCTACGCACCTTAGCACAATCATTGCATGACTCATTTGTAAAACTATTAGGTGAGAATTCACTTTCTTTTTCAAGTTCAAAATGGTACGCAACTCCTAGAAGATTAGCTTTATTCATCACTGATCTTGCAGATAAGCAAGCAGACAAAGAAATAGAGGTAAAAGGACCAGCTATTAAAGCTGCTTTCGATGCAAACGGAAATCCAACTAAAGCTGCTTTAGGTTGGGCTAACGCCAACGGTATTAAGATTGAGGATGCTCAAAGATTAAAGACCGATAAAGGCGAATGGTTATTCATTAAGACCTTTAAAAAGGGTCAAGCTGCAACTGCTATTGTTCCTGAATTGTTCAAATCATCATTAAAAGCATTACCTATCCCAAGACTAATGCACTGGGGTGACAAAAAAGAGGAATTCGTTCGTCCTGTTCACACTCTTTGCATGATGTACGGTGATGAGTTAATTACTGGCAGTATTCTTGGTGTTGAATCATCTGCTACCATCAATGGTCACAGATTCCTAGGTTCACAAAAAGTAACAATCAAATCAGCAGACACTTATGAAGATCAATTATTAAATGAAGGCTCCGTTGTAGCTGACTACGAGAAGAGAAAAGCATCTATTATTAAGCAAGTAACTGAGATTGCAAATTCAGTAAATGGTGTTGCAGATTTAGATGATTCTCTTGTTGAAGAGGTAACTTCTATTGTAGAAGCACCTCATATCTTTAAAGCATCATTTGAGGATAGATTCTTAAAGGTACCTGCTGAAGCTCTTGTGTACACTATGAAGGGTGACCAAAAGTACTTCCCAATCTATGATAAGGATCATAAGTTACTACCTTCATTTGCTTTTGCTTCAAACATCAATCCTAAAGATCCAACTTCTCTAATTTCAGGTAATGAAAGAGTTGTAAGACCAAGACTTTCAGATGCTGAATTCTTCTTTAACACTGATAGAAAGCACACCTTAGAGTCATTCTTTGCAAAACTAGAGAATATTGTTTACCAAAAGGATATTGGTACTATTGCATTCCGTTCTAATTGTGTAGAACAACTTGCTGTTTATATCGCTAACCTAATTGGTGCTGATGAGAAAAAATCAGCAAGAGCAGCTCACTTAGCTAAGTGCGATCTTGCTTCAACTATGGTTACAGAATTCACCGATACACAAGGTGTAATGGGTATGCATTATGCTGAAC
>JAEWPL010000023.1 GCA_023460615.1 Pseudomonadota bacterium
CTCAAAAAAGTGAGATTGGTATTTTATACTTATCAAACTTTAATAAGAACATGATCTTAAAAATGCTAAATTCAGCTGATCTTGAGTTTCATCATTTAATCAACTGCCAAATTTACGTTTATATCTATAAAGAGCATCCTCTTGCTAAAAAAGAAATTATCACTTTTGACGATTTAAAGGATTATCCAAACCTCTCCTTTGAACAAGGTGACAATAGCTCTTTTTATTTCTCTGAGGAAATCTACGCTAACAAAGAATATCAGCGTATGGTAAAAGTAAACGATAGAGCTACCATGCTAAATATGATGCGTGGTTTATATGGCTTTACTTTGTGCTCTGGTATTATTTGTCAGGAATTAAATGGTGACGATTATATTGCTGTACCATTTAAACCTGATGACGATGATGTAGATGACAACATGTCTATAGGCTATATCATTAAAAAGAATCAAATTCTAAGTAGAATGGGAAGCCTTTATATTGAGGAAATTAAAAATTACTTTAAAAAATACAACTTATTATAGCTAATAGCTATTGCTGACTATTTGTAAACAGTATTAGACAAATTCCTTAAAAAAAACGATACTGTGCTCAGAGATTAAAAGGTGGTCAAAAGCAATTTGACCAAAATAAAAATACATTATCTTTGAGCAACAGAGTAATAGTATTTTTTTACCTTTTAATTTTTTTAACGATTATATTAAAAGGTAAGATTATGTACGAATTTCTATGGCATGGCAGAGGCGGACAGGGCGCTTTTAGCGCAGCAAAGATCCTAGGCTGTGCCTATTCCTTATCTTCAGATAACCACAAAGCGCTTGCTTTCCCATCCTTTGGTCCTGAGCGCCGCGGTGCACCTATCAAAGCCTTTACTAAGCTTGATACTAAAAAGATCAATGATAGAAGTCAAATTGCTAAAGCTGATTTTGTACTCATCACTGACGACACCTTATTTAATGACAGTATTTTTGATGAGCTCAAAGACAACGGCAAGGTAATTTTATGCACCAAGCAAATCTTATCAGATCCTCGTATTGTTACCATCGATTGTGTGAGTTTAGCCTTAAAGCACTTAGGCTTAGCTATTACTAATACCGTACTTCTAGGTGCTGTAGCTGCTTTATTTGATGAGGTTAAGGTTGAATTTATAAAAGAAGCTATCTCACAGAACTTACCTAAAAAGCTATGGCAGAAAAACTTTGATTTAGTAACTGAAGCTTATGAGCAATTAAGGAGTGCTAAATGAAAGTTGAAAAAATAAAGGTGAGTCTAAATACTGTAGACGATATTCCTTACGCACCTTTTGCACTTCCTGGTTTAGTTACTGTAAACAGTGGCTTTAGAACCCAAAGACCTGTGTGTGATAAGGCTAAATGCAACGGTTGCCATCTTTGCTATTTATATTGTCCTGATGGTTGCATTTTAAAAGACGGTAAGTCCATTAAGTTTGATTTAGATTATTGCAAAGGTTGCGGTATTTGCAAAAAGATTTGTAATAAAGGCGCAATTAGTTTTGAGGATGAAAAATAATGGCAAATAAGTTTATCAGTGGCAATGACGCTTTTGCCTACGGTGTAGCCTTAAGTCGTCCTCACGTAATTAGCGCTTATCCAATTACTCCTCAAACTACTGTGGTAGAGACTTTATCAAGTTTTATTGCTAATGGCACTTTAAACTCAGAGTTTATTCATGTGGAATCTGAGCACAGTGCTTTAAGTGCTGCCATTGGAGCTAGTAGTGTAGGTGCTCGAGCCTTTACCGCTACTTCCTCTCAAGGTTTATTGTACATGGCAGAGTGTTTAACTTATGCCTCAGGCGGTCGCTATCCAATTGTAATGATGAATGCTAATCGCTCTACTGCGCTACCTTGGAATATTTACGGCGATCAGCGTGATTCTATTTCTTTATTAGATCATGGTTGGATCCAAGCTTATGCTGAGGATGCGCAAGAAGCTTTAGATTTAGCCATTATGAGTTTCTATATTGCAGAGCACAAAAAGGTAAGTACTCCTTTTATGGTAAATCTTGATGGTTTTGCACTAACTCATACTTATGAGGTAGTAGATGTACCTAAGCAAGAGCAAGTAGATGAGTTTTTACCTCCCTTTGAGACTGACAATAAGCTAGATTTAGACTCTCCTAAAAACTTAGGTTTTTCAGCAGGTCCTGATACTAACACTGAGTTTAAATACCACGAGCAACAAGGTATGTTAAACGCTTATGCAGTGATAGCTGAGTGTGAGGAAAAATTTAAAGCCATCTTCCATCGTGAGTATCCAGGTTTAGTTGAGGATTATTACGCTAGTGATGCAGATTTTGTGATTGTAACTTTAGGTACTATCGCAGGTACTGTAAAAGATGCTGTAGACACCTTAAGAAGCGATGGTAAAAAGGTTGGTTTACTTAGAATAAGATACCTAAGACCATTTCCAAATGAGGAAATTGTAAAGCTTTTGAAGAACGCTAAAGCTGTGGCTGTGCTTGAAAAAGATATCTCCTTTGGTAATGAAGGTACTGTGTACACTAACGTAAACTCAGCATTGAAAAAGGGTAATATCACCTGTCCAACCTCAAACTACATCGGTGGTTTAGGTGGTCGCGATATCGAAAAGCATCAAATCATTGAGATCTTTGAGCGTATTACAAGTATGCAAAGTGAAATTAAATTCATCGGATTAAAAGGAGAGTAATCATGGCAGTTACTGTAAAAAACATTAGCGATGATGAGCTTTTCTTTGGTCACAAAGCTTGCGGTGGTTGTGGTGGTGCTCTAGCAGTACGTGGAGCCCTAAAGGTTTTAGGCAAACGCTCTGTCGCTGTAGTTCCAGCAGGTTGTATGTCAGCAGTCGCTTTTAACTATCCACAGTTGTGCTTTGCTAATAACGCTATTATCTCTACCTTCGCAGGTACCGCTTCTATGATGACTGGTATTGAAGCGGGGTTACGAGCTTTAGGTAAAAAGGATTTTCAGGTAGTAGGTTTTGCAGGTGACGGTGGCACAGGTGATATCGGTATTCAAGCTCTATCAGGTGCCATTGAGCGTAATGATAACGTGCTTTATATCTGCTATGACAACGAAGCTTATATGAACACAGGTATTCAAAAAAGTACTTTAACTCCATATGGAGCTCGTACTACCACAACTCCTGTAGGTTCAAAAGTACATGGTAACCGTTCCTTTAAAAAGAATATGTTTGAGATTGTGGCTGCGCACGGTATTACTTATGCAGCTACAGCAAGTGTAGGTTACTTACCTGATTTTTTAAATAAAGTAGAAAAAGCCTCAAAAATACAAGGTACTAAATACATTCATGTAATTGCACCTTGTCCAACCGGTTGGGGTATTAAAACCGAGGATTGCATCGAGGTTGCTAAAGAAGTAGTCGATTGTGGTCTTTGGTATTTAGCTGAATTTGAAAACGGCGAATTTAAGCTAAATAAA
>JAEWPL010000024.1 GCA_023460615.1 Pseudomonadota bacterium
CTTTAAAAGAAGAGCTGTTTAACTTATCAATAAATAGCTTAGTTTTATCTGAATTCTCCTTTTCAAGCTCTTTAGTATTAGCCTGGGTATACTCATCTAAACCTACAGTAGTTAAGACATGGGTATCGTCACTTACATTACGTAAAACTTTATCAGAGCAACGACATTTAAAGGACCAATTTAAGTTGTAATATACACTAGCGTTAAAGGCAATCGGCTCTGCTATGGTGATATCAGCAATTGCTACACCACAACGCGAGAAGATAGAGTTGATAACTTTTTTTGAAATTGCTGAGACTTTATCTTTGTCAATCTTTAAGTTATCTTGATTATTATCCTGTATATCCTCAATAATTGGATTATTATCAGCCATGACTTTCCTTATTATAGATATTTAACTATTGCCTCAAATAAAGACATATCATCCACATAGCAATAATTTTCACTATCAAAACTTACATAATTTAAGACACTACGATACTGTTTTAAACTCTCTAAACTATAGGTTAGTTGTTCTTTAGTGTCGGTTAGCATAATGGCTTTTTTGTTAGTGATAACAAGCTTACCAAAATGCTTTGCTTTAAAATTATTTAAAAGTAATGAAGTAGCTTTTACTATTTTTCCTAAATTAGGATCTAATGTTTTAAACTTGCCATTAAAGACTAAGAGGACATTTTCCTCCTCATCACCTATATACTTATCGACATCAATGGCAAATTTTGTATAAGAGATTTTACCTTTATAGTTAGCCACCAAATTTACGCAAGCTATAAAGCGTGCAATCTTAAATGGAATTTCATTAAAGGAGATCTCAAGTCTTTTACAAAGATCTAATGTATGCTCAAGATATACGTCAGCGTCAGCTAACAAAGCTGCTTTGTCATAGTAATTTGCAATATAGTCTTGGATTAAAAAGAATTGTGTTTTTAAACTTACAGCATTATCCACAACATAAGGTAGCGTTCTTATTTGATTCTCTGTATCAGCCACACTTTCTTTTACTAAAGCTTTAGCTAAAGTCTTTAAATCCTTATCACGTACAAAAAGCTCTTTAAAAAACATCTTAGGACCTAAAGATGCTATACGAGCTTTAGCACCTGATAAAAAGCCATACTCGATAAAGTTTGGCTCAATTAAAGTGGCATCATCATTTAAGTAAAAGTGAGCATATCCTTTCTTTTCAAGAGTCTTATTAGTATTAGAGATCACGCACAAATAAATACCTACAGCTAAAGAAAGGACACCAATTACTAAAGGATATAAACCTTGCTTAAAGTCTAAATCCCATAAAAAAGGTAAAGAGACAAATAAATTAAGCCAACCTAAACTTGCTAAAAAACCTTGAAATCTTGTCACCTTAAGACAATCTGGAAAAATGAACATAGCAAGTTTGTAGTGCTTAATACTGCACAGCAGTGCTAATACAAATAAAAACAGCAAAATGATGGTCATATGTCTAATACCTTAAACTCGTTATCACTGTTTACTTTATCAAATACCAAAAGATATTTGTTTGATAATCAAACACTTTTACACAAAATTAATTTGAGCAACTTCAAAAATGCAAAGTATGGTATTACCAAGGCTTTAAAGGCTACTCAATCTTTGATTATAAGTCTTAGAAAGTTAAAAATATTAAATGGTAAAAATTAGAGCAAAAAGGCATATTTGTTAAGAGATGGTGAATTTAGTGCATATTCACAGCTACTATAAAAGTAGCTGTCATTTTTACTCAAAATGCTCACCGTTTTGCAACAGTGCAAAGCTAAGTGGTGCTAGAGTAAACTCAAAGTTTCCATCAAGATCTTTTTTAACTTCAGTATTACCATCTGAAGATAGCTTAGTTAAAGCTTTAGCATTATTAGTAAGCTCTTTAGTTAAAGTAATCTTAAGGGTGTTTTTTGACAAATTCATAAAGTAAAAGAAATCGTCATCACCTTTAAAAGATTTGCAAATGGAGAATAGCTCACGATTTACCTTTAATAGATCCATTCTGCCGTTTGATAAGGAGCCATGATTAGCTCTTAAGTTCATAAGAAAAGTAAAGAGCTTTTTAAAGTGTTCTTCTTGTGGAGTAAAGTCTTTAATTTTTCCATTGTCACGTGCTACATGATCGTCCCTGTACCCCATGGTTTCCACACGATTAGCGTAGTTTGGAACTTCCTGACCTATCTCTTCACCATAGTAGTTAGTGATAGGACCTGAGTGCACAATAGCAAGATAAGATAAAGCTAAGATTACGCGCTCATTGTAGGTATCTTGAAGGCCTGCTCTTTGGATAAGATCTCAAAAGCGCAATAAATCGTGGTTAGTGATCATTAAATTTGGTAGTGCGTGACGTGGTAGGTTATTCTCATTGTAGGCAAGACCTTCAGCTAAACGAAAACCTGAGTGATCTGCTTTCATCCACTCCTCAGTTGCTAAAGCTTGCACTATAGGATATCTCATACCAAAATCAAAGGCTGAATCTAAGCCTTCATCCTTTTTATAGCCATAGGCGGTTTT
>JAEWPL010000025.1 GCA_023460615.1 Pseudomonadota bacterium
TTGCTAGGTACTATTATTGATAATGTATCCTCAGTTCATACTCAAATTACTCAAATTGCAACTGCAGCTGAGCAACAAACTACTGCAACTTCTGAGATTTCTTCAAATATGCAAGGTATTACAGAGGATGAAAAACAATTAAATGAGATTGTGCAGTCTGAGCGTTCTAACTCTGAAGTTTCAACTGAGTTGTTGCAAGAATTACAACAAGAAATCTATAAGCTAAAAGTTTAATTTTTCCTTCAATTCTCTCTTCATGAGAGGATTTTTAAATTTCCAAAACTACAAAACCTCATCTAAAATATCTAGGGTTTTATTAAGTTTCTCTGCTTCATTGATAGCTTTTTGTCGCTCTTTATCAAGAGGCTTTTTCACATCACCAGAATCTTTCTTTAATTGAGTATGCTCTTTTGCCCACTTTGAGATGGACTCACTCTTTTCTGACTTTTCAAGTTTATCAAGATCAACTACTGTAACTTTTGAATCGGTTTGAGAAGTTGTTTCTTCTTGTGTGGTAGATTTTGAATTAGGAGCTAAATTAGCTTCAACTGAAGGCTTAGAACTTTCTAAATTAGAAGCTGTAGCAGTACCTTTTGATAAAGGATCTTGCAGTGAGTTTTCTTTTGTATTAGCTACAACTGTAAGCTTAGACTGCTCTTTTTCGTTTGCAGGATCTTTAGATGTTTTTTTAGTGTCAGTATTTTCTACTGTCTCATCATTATCTTTTATCACGACAACCTGAGTATTAGATTGATTGTCTTCACTATCTGCTTGAGCTTTTTTACTTTCTTCTTCCTGGTACTCTTTTACAGCTTCTTTAAAAGCCTCCACATATGCTTTAGTTTTAGGATCACTAAGATCTAAGTTTTTCTTACTGCCCTTTACTACAATGGTTTTATGCTCTTCTGTCTGTTCTTGATGTTTAGCCTCATCTAAAAGCTGTTTTACTTCTTGAGTGATATCAACTTGTGCTTTGTTATGCTTTTTTTTGTCAAAAAAGTCATTGTCATCATCCATGACCAAAGTTGAAATGAAAAACAGGAGGACTAAAAAGGCTGCTACTAGTAATGAGAAGATCACAACTTTACTGTGAATAGCTTTAGCAGGATTAAAAACTCTTTTACTTAAAGCCATTTATGCTCCTTTGGTTTAAGGATTTTTATTACTTTGCGCCCAGGAAGCTAAAGCGTGTGCTTTTGCTCTATAAATAGTACTTTGAGTACTATTTAGCTCAGGTTCAGTTGGTGACTCACCATTGAATTTTTTTTGCTCTAAAACCTTCTGCCCACGTTCTTTTGAGTGTGCTAAAGCAAGCTCTTGTTGCTTTTTCTTAGTGTAGCTATCGGTGTAATCTAAAAGATCTTGATCTAAAGGTTCATACGCCCACCTTTGTTCAAGCTCTTTTTTAGTTTTAGATAAGATAAGCTCGTCGCGAATTTCATTGCGAGTCACATCATAACCTTTTTGATTAGCTTTAGAACGGTCAATTTTTGGGAGTGCATATTGATTTGGAAATAATACGAAGCCTATGACGATAAGTATAATCATCAACACAAAGTTAAAACGAATTATCTTTGCATATACTTGTGGCTTCATAGCATCTTACTCAAAATCACTAGGATCTCCAGCACCTACACGAACTACAGCAGGTACATCATCTTCAAAAGAAATCACTGTAGTTGGGTTAACTGACAATTGACCACCATCTACAATCACATCAACTAAAGATCCAATTTCGTCGTTAATGGTTACAGGATCACCTAAAGCCTCTTCCTGACCTGGTAAGATTAAAGAGCAACTCATCAAAGGCTCATTTAACTTATCAATGATGGCATCTAAAATTGCATTTGATGGAATTCGCATGCCGATAGTCTTTCTTTTTTCATTCATTAAACGGCGAGGAACTTCCTTTGTTGCAGGTAAAATAAAGGTATAAGGTCCTGGAATGTGATGTTTTAGTAATCTAAAGATATTATTATCTACTTTTGCATAAGTGGACAATTCAGACAAATCGCGACACAACAAGGTAAAGTTATGATGTTTGTCAATTTGACGAATTCTTGCAATACGCTCTACAGCTTGCTTTTGCTCAGTCTTACAGCATAAAGCATAAGCAGAATCTGTTGGTAATACCGCAACTTTGCCCTCATCTAAAATATTACAGATTTGATTGATGTAACGAGGTTGAGGATTGTCAGGGTGTACACTAATAAATAAAGCTGACATTTTATGTTCCTAAAACAGTTCTATCTTCTATCGGCTTACTGCCTTGATTTCTTTAGACAATTTACTTAGGTTTATTTCTTTTAATAACTTGATTTAATCTTAGCAGATTAAACTTTGAAAAGATCACAAAGATCAATTTTGCTTCATCATAAAACAAAAAAACTCGAAGCACTTTTGGCACTCCGAGTCTTTACCATTCAAAACTAAAAGCTATTCTTGAACTTGTGTTTGATTATTAGAACTAATTACCTTAGTTTCATTGCTTACAGCTTGAACTTCATTCTCTTGAGCTTTTGGAGCTACATTTGAAGGAGCTTTAGCAACATCTTCTTCAGCTTGAGAATTTTCCTTAACTACTGTAAACATCTGATTGTCCTCTACTTGAATATCAAGTAAGGAATAGATTACTGATAAAGGAATTCTCTCTTGTGGGATACGAGCTCTGCGACCGAAAGTACCTAAAGCAAGTAAATTGTATAGCATTGACTCATCAACAGTTAAAGCCATATCGGCATTTAACTCTTCAAGCTCAATATCATCAAAAGATACTAAATCGCGATTTGCCATAAAGACATTCTTTGATAACACAGGTGCTTGAGTATTTGGTAAGTAAACACGTAGATTGTTAATCACTGCAAAAGATCTCATCTCAATGCCACTTACGTATACACATTGTGAATGAGCAATCCAGTTAATCTTGCAGATCTCACCAATAATTGAAGGTAATACGATAGCAACCACACCAGGAATATCAGGTAGTGATAAAGCTGTAGATAAATCGTCAAAGAAGTAAATCTTTCTTGGCTTGATATCTAATTTAGCTAAATCAGTTACAGTTAAAGCTAAATCACGCATACCACCTACTTTGCTGCGTAGTACATTATCTAAAAGAATAATACGTACAGTCTGTGGTGGTGGCACTAAACCTAATTGTAATAAATCTTTACGTAATGGATTTAAATCTAAGTAATTACGTAAGAAAGCTAAAATTAAATAGCGATGAGTTTCAAACCAAACAGTATCAACACCACGTACAGGGATCTGACGAATTAAAGCGCCAGAGTTCTTGTGTTGGGTTAACCACTTGCAAACTTGTAAGAATCTTACAAAGTCAATCTCATCTAAGGAAGTTAGATAATGGATATTATCAATACCAGCATCTACTAAATCAGGAAGCTCTTTTTGAACTGCTTATAATCGATTTTCAGCAGTATGGAATTCTACTAAGTGACCTGCCCAAGAAGCAATCTCATCGATGCTTTCAAAGACTAAATGAATTGGAACTGCAATAGTACCAATGTCAGGATAAGTTTTTTCAATAAAATCAACTTTACCTGCGGTGAGATCATTTTTCCAATCTTGGCAAAAACGCTTGAATTCATCCTTATTTGCAACTACAGCCTCGTCGGTTGTTGGTGCACCTAAATAAATGCGTACTGCATCAAATGGGGTTTGGTGCTTGATAAAATTGCTAAGCCAAGTAATTACATTGTTCTTATATAGATTATTGATTTCTTGTCGAATACTGTTACGAGTCTTCACTGCTGTAGCTCCTTAAAGCTAATTTCATATTCTCTAAATTATACAGATAATATAAAACATAAATTTGGATATGTTTCAAATAATTATATTTTTTTGCTTAGGATCTATTTTTTAACTACTCTTTATTAAGCCAAGTGCGCTCTTTTCCACTCTCTACTATCCAATCACGACCTTCTTTTTGCAATTTACGTCTGGCTTTAAAAAAGTCTGAAAGCATACTAGAGCACTGATCTTTTAAGATACCACCATAAATTTCTACTTTATGATTATGCCTATCGTCATTTAAGACATTAAAAACACTACCACAAGCGCCAGTTTTTAAATCGTAAGCGCCAAAAAATACTCTTTTAATTCTTGCATGAATGATAGCCCCTGAGCACATAGTACAAGGCTCTAGAGTTACATATAAATTTAAATTAACTAGGCGGTAATTTTGAAGGGTTTCACCTGCTTTTCTTAAAGCTACAATCTCCGCATGAGCACTTGGATCGTTATCGATAATGGTTCTGTTAAAACCTGTAGCTACAAGATCATTATTCTCATCTGTAATAACACAGCCTACAGGAATTTCACCAAGCTTGTACGCTTTAAAAGCCTCTTCAAGGGCTAGCGACATCATTTGCTCGTTGATTTTAGAATCGATATTGTTTGAGAACATAGCCTGCTAAAACTACAAGTAAGCAAAACTTACTTGCAGCAATTAGTTATTTTAGTAAGGAGGTGTAATTATTAACTAAGATTAACACCCAAGTAAGTAGGGTTAAAACTAGCATTACAAATACTGCTGCTGAACCTAAATCTTTAGCTCTACCTGATAGTTCATGATATTCCGTACCAATTCTATCTACTACAGCTTCAATACCTGAATTTAAAAGCTCAGCTACCACTGTAAGCCAAGGCATAGCAATTAACAGAATTAACTGACTTACTCCGTCAAAGACGAAAACTGAAGCAATAGTCAAAATAGTTGCTAGCACAAACTCTTGACGGATTGCAGCTTCATTTTCAAGTCCTGCCTTAAAGCCTTTCATGCTGTATTTATAAGCATTAAAAATTCTAACCAAACCTTTCTTTTGTACTTTAGCCATCTTTAAACTGCCTTAAAATAGGTGGTTGATGCATTGTGGAATACTGCATCGAAGCCACTTTCTTCCATAACTTTAACCACCTCATCCACAGGACGAGCATCATTTACAGTCCACTGCTCAAGATTCTGTCCTTTGTGAGCATAACCACCAGGCTCAGTTGAAGATCCTGCTGATAAAGCGGTGATACCCACTGGTAAAATCAAATCTCTAAACTTGGCTGACTCACGAGTGGAGATAGTTAAATCTAACTCATTATCAAAAATTCTCCAAGCACAAATTATTTGTAATAATTTAGCATCGGATACAGGAGAATGAGGCTCAAAACCACCTTTTGCTGGTCTTAATCTTGGGAAAGAAATAGATAGATTAGTCTTCCAATACTTATCACGCATATATAAAACGTGCATAGCAGTTGCAACTAAGTCTACTTTCCAATCATATAAACCAAGTAAAGCGCCCATGCCAACTTTATCAATGCCAGCTTGTCCTAATCTATCAGGAGTTTCCATTCTAAAGCGCATATCAGCTTTTTTACCAGCTAAATGCACTTTTTTATAATACTCAGGATGATAAGTTTCTTGATAAACTGATACGGCATCTAGACCTAACTCTTTTAATCTTGCGTACTCATCAGTTTCTAAAGGTTGTACTTCCATCTGCAAGTAATCAGCATAATTTTTAGCAAGTGGTAGCACTTGCTCAAAATAAGGCATACCAGCTTTATGAGAGTTTTCACCTGATACTAACAGGATATTGGTATAGCCCATTTTATTCATGGCTTGTAACTCTTCTTCAATTTCAGGGAGAGTTAACACCACGCGTTTGAATTTATTAGCTACACTAAAACCACAATAAGCACACTTATTTGAACACAAAT
>JAEWPL010000026.1 GCA_023460615.1 Pseudomonadota bacterium
GTCAGTCACAATCTCGCCCATTCTCTCTGCAAAGAAACGACCTTGATTGATAGTTACATAACCGCGCTCTTGAATTGTTGAGATAATGGCAGCATAGGTTGAAGGTCTACCAATACCGTCTTTTTCAAGCTCTTTTACTAAACTTGCTTCGTTAAAACGTGCAGGTGGTTGAGTAAAGTGCTGTGATGGTAGTAATTCTTCAAGTGTTAAGATATCCTGCTCTTTAAGCTCAGGTAATAAAACTTCCTCATTTTTAGAAAAGTTATACACCTTTTTAAAACCATCAAATAAGACATGCTTACCTGATGCTTTAAAGGTGTACTTTCCAGCTTGTACAGTAATTTGAGTAGTTTCAAATAACTGAGGTGACATCTGGGAAGCTAGATATCTTGCTTTAATTAAATCGAATAATCTCTGTGCATCACGCTCAATACCAGATGGTAGAGGATCTAAAGGATGAGATGGACGAATTGCCTCGTGAGCTTCTTGAGCTGATTCTTTAGATTTGTAGTAATTTGGTTTTTCAGGTAAATATTTATCACCAAAATTACGAGAAACGATATCACGAGCTGCGCCAATAGCCTCTTCTGACAAGTTAACACTGTCAGTTCTCATGTAGGTAATTAAACCTTGCTCATACAATCTTTGAGCAATAGTCATAGTTTTACGTACAGAGAAGCCTAATTTCTGATTAGCCACCTGCTGTAAAGTAGAGGTAGTAAATGGTGGTAGTGCTTGTTGTTTGCCTTTCTTAGTTTCAACAGCTACTACTTTAAAGGTTTGGTCTTTAAGCTCTGCAACAATGCTATTTGCCTTTGTACCATCATTGATAACAGCTTTTTTACCATCAATCTGAGTTAAAGCAAGCTTTAGTGGCTCATTTTTTGAGGTTAGCGTATTTGCATCAATATTCCAGTACTCTTCAGGGATAAAGGCTTTAATCTCGCGCTCTCTATCTACAATAAGTTCTACAGCAACTGACTGCACACGACCTGCGGATAAACCACGAGCTACTTTCTTCCAAAGCAATGGGGAAACCATAAAGCCCACTACTCTGTCCAAAAAACGTCTTGTCTGTTGTGCGTTTACTAAATCCATATTGATTCTACCAGGATTTTCAAACGCTTTGGCGATAGCAGCTTTAGTAATTTCTGGGTATTTAACTCTTAGGTATTTGTCATCACTGCCGCCTAGAACTTCTTTTAAGTGCCAGGCAATAGCCTCTCCTTCTCTATCCAAATCGGTTGCAAGATAGACTTTATCGGCATCTTTTGACAATTTTTTAAGTTCAGAAACCACTTTATGCTTGTCAGGCATAATGTCGTAGTTTGCAGCCCAATGATTTTTAGGATCAATACCCATTGAATTAAACTGAGCTTGCTCTTTACTTACTTTAACTTTTTTAGTTTTATCTTTAGTTTGTGGTACTACGGTAGCCAAATCACGGATGTGACCGACACTAGCTTTAACAATATAATCAGAGCCTAAATAACGGTTGATAATACTTGCTTTAGATGGAGACTCCACAATAACTAATGATTTACCCATGGTAATACCTTTTTCTTTTACTTAATTTGGTATTGATTTTCGCACTCAACAGCTTTTGTAAGTTGCTTTCTTACCGTTTTGATCCAAGTTTTAGCCATTAACAATTTCTTTAGTATATCTTTTAATGACTTCTTTTCATCTTTGTCTATGCTAATCTTTATAGCACAAACTTTAGTAAAGTCTAAGCGATTTTGCAAATACTCATCAAATGTACTAATTTGATCAACTAAATTTAACTCTTTTGCATCCTCTGCAAGCCAATACTCACCAGTTGCGATATTCTCAATATCAAGACTAGTTCTATACTTAGCCACAATAGCCTTAAAACGATTATGAATTAAAGTTATTTCTTGCTTAAATTTATCTCGAGCCTCAGGAGTGTTCTCACCAAACATGGTTAAAGTGCGCTTATATTTACCAGCTGTTACCTGTTCATATTCAACATCGTGATTCTTTAAGACTTTATTAAAGTTAGGAATTTGGGCTACTACACCAATAGAACCTACATATGCAAATGGCGCAGCTACAATTTTTGAGGCAACGCAGGCCATCATATAGCCACCTGAAGCTGCTACAGTATCAACACAAGCAACTAAATTGATACCTTTATTTCTAATTCTCTCAAGTTGACTTGCACATAGACCGTAGCCATTTACGACACCACCAGGAGAGGTTAAGTTAATGATAACCTCATCTTTTGAAGTAGCTTTTGACAAGATTAAATTAACCTTAGAAGTTAATTCATCAACCTGACTTGCTCTAGCATCACCATCAAAATCAATTACGAATAGGTGCTCTGGGCAAAACTGACCTTGCTCCTCAGCCTTTTTGATGCGCTCAGCTTTTTCTTCACGAAGCTTTTGAGGCTCAGTCTTTAAAGCTTTAGCTTTTTGCTTTAAGTAAGCTTTTTTCTCTTTATCAGATTTACTTTCATCAAACTCATCAATAGCAGCATCTAATTTATCTACATTGTCTTTATAGAAATTAAATAAATTGGTGAATTTAAATTTAATCTTATCTTTGTCATCTTCATTATGAGCTTTAGCTTGCAT
>JAEWPL010000027.1 GCA_023460615.1 Pseudomonadota bacterium
GGTTCACCATACTCATAGGAAGTACCAGTAGTTTCAATCACACTAAGTCCATTGATTTGACCTACCACCTCACCTTGAGTTAATAAGAGAATTTGATTGTCGCGGTGATTGCGAAGTTCTGATTCAGCTAAATAGTTAACTCTAAAATCCTGAGCTCCTAAAGCTTTTAAGACATCATATTCTTTTACAATTTTGCCCTTTGCAAAATCACAAGCTTCTAAAACTAATTGTCTTAATCTAATTTCAGGAAGACCAAGCCAACGTCTATCACCACTTTGACGACAGCACCAAGAGCATAAAAGTCTTACAGCTGCTTTATCAAAAGGTTTTAAATCAAAGCGCTTTGCATAGTAAGCTACAAGAGCTGCTAAAGTATTAAGTGCCCCTTTAACAGGAAATTCAAGGACGATATCAGCTCTTAAGATATTATCAAGAGTTGGCCAAATTAAATGTAAGGCAGCACAATCCTGAGCATCGCCACATAGAATAAGCTTTAAGTCTTTGTTTTGAGCAAGACATGCGTCAATCATACCAAGCCATTTAGGATGATCTAAAAGGTGGGTACTTGGCATTACTACAATACCAGAGCGCGTAAATACACCTTCATTTTGCTCATCCCCAAAGCACTCAAACTTATTAGGAGCATAAGCTACCGTAGGTTCAATATTAGCGATGTCTTTTAATAACTCTAAGGTAAGATCAATAGTATCTACATTAGAGCTACCACTTATCATTAAAAGATTATTATTAGCATTGCGAATAAGGGCTTTTACAGCATTTTTAGCACGCAACTGCATACTAGAAAAAGAACGAGGCTTAACCTCACTAGTATCTTTAAAATCTACTTCATCAAAAATAGTAATCAGATCTTGATACTCTAGTTCAATTACAGCATCTTGAGCCTGCTTTGCCTCAAGATTATCTTCAGTAAAAACGTACTTCAATTATTTGTCCTGTGTTAATCCATATCAAAACTGTAAATCAAATCTACAGATTGATCTAAAGATGAAACTAATTCTACATAAAGTCTACGCAATAATTCATAACGTAACTTAAACTCATTAACAGAGTTAAACACGCCGTAGCCATAAGAGAGACGGATTTTATTAGTTAAATAAGTTTGAAGTTCAACTTGAGTATCATCGCCATTACCAGATGATCCTAATTGAACCCCATCCATTCCAAACACGCCTACAATAGAATTTAATAATCCTGTGGTGGTACCTAAACCTAGGGTCATCAATAGCTGAGAGCTTGAGTTATCAGAATTGTTGTTTTGGACATTTTTCTCAAGTCCATGACCATATAAAAGGTAGGAAACAATTTCATTCTGACTCATAGTAGGTTTTGAAAACAAGGTAATTTGTGGCTTTTTAGCAGTACCATATACTTGTACACCTGCCACGACGTTATTCTCAACAGTGGAAGGATCAACTACTACCTCAGCCTCTAATTGAGGAGCATCTAAGCTACCTACAAAGTTAGCATTTGCTTTATTGACAATAAATTTATGTCCATATAAATCAACTCTACCATGCTCTAAATACAACTTGCCTAAACCTTGTATTTGATTTTGAGTAGAGCTTTTTTGAATATTTAGAAATCCTTTAGCATCTGCCTTTAAGCCCATAGCATTAACTTTTAACTCATCACCTAAGCTTACTTTAACATCAATTTCTAAGTCATTGTTAAGCTCTTGACTCTTTAGATTAGTTAATACTTGTCTTAAATTAGTTTGCTCATCAACAAAGATTTCATCTTCACTTGGAGTGACCCCACTGTTACCAAAGGAATTAAATTTAATTAAGCCTTTTGGAATACTAATGTTACCTTTGATTTTTAGGTGATCATCTAATTCAGCTTTAGTATTGATATTTACCATAGCCTCACCATAGCTTAGTAAAAACAGATGTAAATTCTGAGCATTAAAATTCAAATTGCCATAAGCTTTATCGGTCCAATCTAGAGAGCCGTTTAAATAAGCTTTAGTTTCATTGATAGTAAAATTACCCTTTAAATCACCAACCGATCCTTTTGCGTTTACGTTAAACTCAAAATCGTCCACAGAGCCTACGTTATAGCGAGGCTGAGCATTTCCTTTTAACTTTACGTCACCAAAGATTAAAGGTTTGGCTAAATTACCTGCAAAACTTAAGTTTGCATTAGCCTCACCATTTAGAGAGTTTACAGAGCCTGTAACTTTTGAGAATAAATCTAACGCTAAATTATTGAGTCTTAAATTACCTTTAAGAGCCTTGGTAGAGGTAGGATCATTTACCTCAAGATTTAAAGCTAATTGACCTTTGTCTCTTGCTAAAGATACATCTAATTGGGTGCTTAAAAGATCCTTGTTGGCATTAAGTTTTAGATAAACTTTTTTGTAAGGTAAAAAAACATTTGAAGCAAATAAGCGACCTTGTGTTGCACTAAGCTCACCATTTATATTAGGGGTACCTGCTACATATTCTATATGAGAGTTTAAGGACAACTTACCACTTAATTTTGAGTGTTTTGGTAAGTACTTTTCACAAGTAGATAAATCTAAATTGTCTAAAACTAAATCAGTTTTAATCCCCTGAGGAACTAAGATGGTGTTATTAAAATTGATGGTTGCAAAACCATCTGACAAGGTTACTTTACTGATATCACCTTGTTTTTCTTTAAAATCATATTTAACCTTCACAGGCTCTAACAAGGTAATAGGATCAAGCACATTACTTACTAGCATTAAGTTTGATAAAGTACCTTGATAAACGGAAGTTTTCTCATCAAAACCACCTTGAGCGCCTAGGTATGAGCCTGTAGCACTACCACAGGATAAAGTTAATTGATGATTATTTAAGCTACCTGAAATATCAATAGTACATTTGCGGTAAGCTTTTATGCCTTTTTTTATACGAATTAAATCGGTAATTACGGTATTTGCAAACTTATGTTTATCAAGATCATAGCTTGAATCAATTACAAGTTTTGATACATAAAAATCGTCATATGAAATTCTGTCAGAATTTCCGCGAACTCTAATTAAAGGCTTATCTAAAGCACCACTTACGGCTAAATTACCTTTAAAAGAACCATTTAAATTTGGCATTAAGGCTGATAAATCCTCAAGATTTACGTTCCCCTTAATACTGGTCTTAGAGCCTAAATTTCCTTTAATGTGAATATTATTAGCAACTTGATTAAAGTCTAGGGTATCTATGCTAAAACCACTTACTCTATCGCCAGATAAATTCGTAATTTTTATGGAAGTAGGCTCTCCATATAGGAAAAAGTCACTGTTTAAATGGACTACCTTAAAATTGATTACATCCTCTTTTGGCAAATAGGTAAATTGCAACTTACTATCAAAATCAAGAGAGCCTTTTAGGGCTGGTAAAAGCTCATTAGCATCCTCACAATTTAAACTTGCTTTACCTTCAAAGTTTAAATCCTCACTGTAGTTTAGTTGACCTTCTGCTTTAGCTTTAAATTCGCGATTACCTAAAAAGCCTACTAAACTTACGCTTTTAAACTCTGCTCTATCAAAATTAAAATTAGTATCTACTTTTACCTTTAAATCAGAAAAGCCATGACCATAAAAGTTGTGGGTTAACAAAAGGTGGAGATCTTCAAATAAGGCACCTTCAATTGACAAATCTATATCTGTAGCTACTAATTTGTCTTTGTTAGCCTCAAGTAGCATCGACTTAGTAATGGATTTGTGTTTTCTTGCCACAGTAGCTTTTTTAAACTGCTCTTCTACATACTTTAAGCTATCTAAAATAGATTCAGTATTAGGATATGCTTGTCTAAGTTCGTTTTCTTTTGATGATATAGTGTCTAAAAATGGATAAATCAAACTTTTAGCTTTGATAGATAAACTACATGGCATCTCATTAGACAATGGATTTATTCTAGCTTTTAAATTAACGCTTTGCGGATAGGTGGTTTTAGCACTTAAATTTAAGTTAGTTAAATTACCATACAGTCTAAAATTACCCGTTAAATCATACAAAGCTTGCTGATAATGAGTTTTGTTATAGTGGGTTTTAGCACCTTGACCTTGCACATAAAAATCAAGATTGAAGAAATCGACAAAGTCCATAGTACCTTTTAAGTTAAAAGAGCCTAATCTATGGGTAATATCAATAGAATTTACAGTAAGTAAAGTACGATGCCAATACACCTTTAAGTTAGCATCAAAAAAGTCTGTAGAGTAACCATCCATGTAGTACTTTGCATGCTTTAAGTTAAGATTTTTAAAAGCAACATCTAAAGGCAAATCCACTGTTGGAAGTTTTTCAATAGCACCGTTACCACTATCAAAAGTTAAGATCCTAGGTAGATTATTAGGCTCTGATTCAGTTGATTGATACTTTAAATGAACATTTGGTGAGTTAATTACACCATTGGTGATTTGAGCAAAATCGTCATAAGCTTCTAAAGCTAAATCAGCGCTATCTACTCTTACATCTACAATACTTGAAAGGTAAGCAAAATCTTTTAACTTTAGTTGCTTAATAAAAATGTGGGTTAAAAAATCTAAACGAAACTCACTGTCGTCAGTATCGTCATCATCAGTTGCACTTTCACTATCAATAAGCTCCACTTCAAGCTTTGTAGCATCTAGCTTATCAATAACAAAGGCGCCTTTAGCTATGTAATCGATAACATTGTAATTAAGCTCAAGCTTATCGGCTCTTACAATTACGGTATCAATTACATTAACTTCAAAATAGTTTTTGGTTTCAAATCCATGTAACACATCACCACGGTCAAACTTAGCAGTGATTTTTACATAGTCACTCAAGTAATTATTAACGTTGTTAACTAAGAAGACTAAACCACTGTTAGTAGCTAAAAGATAATATAAAGCAGCAAATAGTGGTAAACCTACCACTATTGTAAGTAGCATAAATAACTTTAAGGACCGCTTTAATATCTTTTTCATCTTTAGAACTCAGGACCAAAGGACAAATGCAATTTAATTTGCCTATCATCCTCATCATGATCTATACCATAGGCAATATCTAGTTTAAAAATACCATAGTCTGACAAATATCTAAAACCGATACCTGGACCTAATAAAATATTTCTATCTTTTTTGTAATCGTCAGTACAAATAGCTGAATCTAAAAATACCGCGCCACGGGCATTAGTGATCCCTATAGGGAAGTTTAATTCAGCTGAAGTTGCAGTCAAATAACGACCACCTTTTAGCTTTCCATCTTTTAAAGGAGCTTTATCTTTATAAGAAAAACCACGTAAAGTCTTCTCACCACCTGCAAAAAAGCGCATAGAAGGAGGAACTTTTAGAGCATCTGAGCCTATGGTAGCACCTTGATATAGCTTATAGATAAAGCGAGTATTTTCACTTGGTGATAACACACCTCTTATATCTAACTGACTGTGCCAAAAGTTCAAATCGGTAATAGCCGAGGTGGCAAATTTATTGTCAAAAGTAATGCTATAGCCTGTTTTAGGATCCATACCACCAGTTGTTGAACGACGAGATATTTGCAAGCCTAACATTAGGTTTGTGGTAAAGTCTTCTTCTACACCTTGAGTGTAATCCTCATATTCGGCTGCTAAATAATAATCTCTTCTCCACTTACCTTGCATATTAGCAACATAATGGAAGGAGGCATGGGATAAATCAGACAAAGTATCGTTGTAGTCAGTATGAATTTGTGCAGCCTTTATGTAGAAATAATCTAAATTTGGATTTTTATGCGGTATTTTATAAATAGCTTGAGCATCTTGCTTAACGCTAGATACTCTAAGGTAGGAGTTAAAAGAATGACCACTCTCATTTATTAAAGGTTTATCCCAACCTAAAATACCACGAATTTGCTCATCAGTAGAATAACCTAAACCTACCCTAAATAAGTTATTAGAATTTCTAGCAAGATTTACTTTAACAGGTACTTTATTATCCTTTCTATCCTCAACTAAAGCACGAACGTCCACTGATTTATAAAACTTTGTCAAAGACAAAGAACTTGAGAATTTCTCTAAAGTTTTTGAGGAAAAATCCTGACCTTCTATAAAGTTAATTAAAGAATTAGATGGCTTTAGTAATTTTTTAGTCTCATCATCAGCAATAATTTGACCAAAGTGATAGCGTTTTTTAGTATCTAACAATAAGGTAATGTCAGCTGCATTTTGCTCTTGGTAAACTAAAATTCTAGCTACGCTAAAAGAGGCATCAAAGAAACCTAACTCAATTGCTTTATTTAACAGATCTTCTTTTAACTCTTTATAAGCACCATGATCTAACAATTTATAGGATTTGATACCTGATGCTTTAATAATGTCGTAAAAAGCTTGATAGTCTGAACCTTGACCTATGATATCGATTTGGGCATTACGAATATACAGTGGTTTGCCAACATCAATATCAGCAACTACTTCTTTTGCTAATTTGTCATCGGCTTTTGGGTAAGTAAGCTTAACACTTGGATGATAGTAGCCATAGGCATGCAAGGCCGTTTGGATATTCTCTTTTATCTCACGGTCATATAGTCTTGCTCTCTTTTTAGAAATAGTAGGTAAAGAAGCTATATAAGAATTAACATTGTTTAACACCACACCTTTTTTAATACCTTTAACAGTCACATTGATAGGATCATCAATGGTGTTTTTGACTTTAATAGGTTTATTGTCTGTGCTGCAGGAGGTAGTAAACAAAACCATACCCATAAGAGCAACTAAAACTTTGAGTTTTAGTTTTAACTTATTTTTCATAATGTTATGTTTGTTTTGTGGGTACATTGTTATGCTTTTGTTACTATCCTAAATATCTAGCTAGATTATACAAAACAAAGAACGTGTTTTTAAGTCAAAACAACGATTTAAAAACGATTTTTTGATGTTAGTTAGGATAAAAAAATCTTATTTTTAAACAAGATAAAATTTAGCTTATAAAGCCTATTTAAGATTAAAAATTGCCTAGTATATTTAACTTGAAAAAAATCAATATTCGTATAAAATATTGCAGACTAAGATCACTAAATCAATAAAAATTTTGAAACACCTGATCTGAGTCAATTTGTGTACTCAATTACAAGTTTGGGGGTCTTTGTGGTCGCATCCGCAATTTTGGCTCTTGCTGATGGTACTGTATTCAAAGGTAAAGCTTTTGGTGCAGAAAAAACAACCACCGTTGGTGAGGTCGTCTTTAATACTTCTATGACCGGTTATCAGGAAATCCTAACCGATCCTTCATATGCTAGTCAAATCGTTACATTAACTTATCCACATATTGGTAACTACGGTACTAATGATGAGGATGTTGAGTCAGTAGATATCTTTGCGATGGGTTTAATCGTAAGAGATTTATCACTTGTAGCATCTAACTTCCGTAATACCCAATCCTTAAGTGATTTTCTAGCTAAGTACAATAAGCCTGGTATCTATGGCATCGATACTCGTATGCTAACAAGGATCTTACGTGAGAAGGGAGCTCAAAACGCTTGCCTATCAACAGATCCTAATATGACTGAGGAAAAGGCTTTAGAATTAGCACGCCAATTCCCTGGCATCAAAGGCATGGATTTAGCAAAAGTAGTAAGCACCAAGGAAATTTACACTTGGACTGAAGGTACTTGGGAACTAGGTCAAGGATACGTAAACAAGAGCCGTACAGAATTTAACGTTGTAGCTTACGATTTTGGTATCAAGCGCAACATCCTAAGAATTTTAGCTTCACTAGGTTGCAAAGTAACCGTTGTACCTGCAATGACCCCTGCAAGTGAAGTTATCAAAATGAATCCAGATGGAATTTTCTTATCAAATGGTCCTGGTGATCCTGAGCCTTGTACCTATGCACAAGAGGCTATCAAGGAATTTATTAACCACAAGATCCCTCTATTTGGCATTTGCTTAGGTCATCAATTACTATCTTTAGCATCTGGTGCTAAGACCATTAAGATGAAGTGTGGTCACCACGGTGCTAACCATCCTGTAAGAGATTTACAAACAGGAGTTGTTTACATCACCTCACAAAACCACGGTTTCTGTGTAGATGAGAAAACTCTACCTGAGAATTTAAAAGCCACTCACAAATCATTATTTGATGGCACTTTACAAGGTGTTGAGCGCACTGACGTACCAGCCTTTAGTTTCCAAGGTCACCCAGAGGCAAGTCCAGGTCCTCATGATCCTATGGCTTTATTTAAGCACTTTATTGAACTAATGCGCACATATCGTCAAAAGGACTAATACTATGCCAAAGCGTACAGACATAAAAAAGATTTTAATTTTAGGTGCAGGTCCTATCGTAATCGGACAGGCATGTGAATTCGACTATTCTGGAACCCAGGCTTGTAGAGCTCTTCGTGAGGAAGGCTATGAGGTTATCCTTGTAAACTCTAACCCTGCTACCATCATGACTGATCCTGATGTTGCAGATGTTACCTACATTGAACCAATTCACTGGAAAGTAGTTGAAAACATCATCGCTAAAGAGCGTCCTGATGTAGTACTTCCAACCATGGGTGGTCAGACAGCTTTAAACTGCGCTTTAGATCTAGAAAAACACGGTGTATTAGCAAAATACAACGTAGAAATGATCGGTGCTAAAGCTGATGCTATTGATAAAGCAGAAAACCGCGAGCGCTTTGATAAGGCCATGAAGAAGATTGGTCTTGAGTGTCCACGTGCAGGTATTGCTCACAGCATGGATGAGGCTTGGGAAGTTCAAAAACAAGTTGGTTTCCCATGTATTATTCGTCCATCCTTCACCATGGGTGGTACTGGTGGCGGTATTGCATATAACCCAGAAGAGTTTACCGAAATTTGTAACAAGGGTTTAGAACTATCTCCTACCCACGAGCTTCTAATCGATGAATCTCTAATCGGTTGGAAAGAGTACGAGATGGAAGTAGTTCGTGATAGAAAAGATAATTGTATTATCGTATGTTCTATCGAGAACTTAGATCCTATGGGTATCCACACTGGTGACTCTATCACTGTAGCTCCAGCTCAAACCCTAACCGATAAAGAATACCAAATCATGCGTGATGCTGCTATGGCAGTACTACGTGAAATTGGTGTTGAAACTGGTGGTTCTAACGTACAGTTTGGTATTAACCCAGATAATGGCCGTATGGTTATTATCGAGATGAACCCACGTGTATCTCGTTCTTCTGCTTTAGCTTCAAAAGCAACTGGTTTCCCTATTGCTAAGATTGCAGCTAAACTTGCTGTAGGTTACACCTTAGATGAACTTGGCAATGACATTACTGGTGATAAGACTCCAGCTTCCTTCGAGCCAAGCTTAGACTATGTAGTAACTAAGATCCCTCGTTTCAACTTTGAGAAGTTCCCAAATTCTGATGACCGTTTAACCACCCAGATGAAGTCTGTAGGTGAGGTAATGGCTATTGGTAGAACTTTTGAGGAATCTTTACAAAAAGCTTTACGCGGACTAGAGACTGGCAAGTTAGGTTTTGATCCTCGTTTAGACATGAAGCACCCTGATGCTCGTCAAAAATTATTACACGAGCTTGAAAATGCTGGTGCTCACAGAATTTGGTACCTAGGTGATGCCTTTAGACTTGGCATGACTGTAGAAGAGGTATTTGATTACACCAAGATTGACAGATGGTTCTTGTCTCAAATTAAAGAGATCATCGATATTGAATTATCTCTATCAGGTAAGACCTTAAAGTCTATCGACGCTGAGCAAATGCGCGATCTTAAAGCACGCGGTTTCTCTGATGCACGTCTTGCAAGCCTACTTAAGACTACTGAAGATGAAGTTCGTAAGCGTCGTTGGTTATTTGAAGTATTCCCAACTTATAAGCGCGTAGATACTTGCGCAGCTGAGTTTGCAACTTCTACAGCTTATATGTACTCTACTTATGAGCAAGAGTGTGAAGCTAGACCTACTGATAAGAAGAAAGTTATCGTACTAGGTGGTGGTCCAAACAGAATCGGTCAAGGTATCGAATTTGACTATTGCTGCGTACACGCTTCTATGGCATTACGTGAAGACGGTTTTGAATCTATCATGGTTAACTGCAACCCTGAGACTGTTTCAACCGACTATGATATTTCCGATAGACTATATTTTGAGCCTGTAACTTTAGAAGATGTGCTTGAAATTGCTCGTATCGAAAAACCAGTTGGCGTAATCGTTCAGTTCGGTGGTCAAACTCCATTGAAACTTGCTAAGAAGTTAGAGCAAGAAGGTGTACCAATCATTGGTACTTCTCCAGACGATATCGATAGAGCTGAAGATCGTAAGCTATTCCAAGAAGTAGTAAATAAATTACAATTACTACAACCTAAGAATGGTACAGCAACCTCTCTAGCTCAAGCTATAAGCGTAGCTAACGAAATTGGTTACCCACTAGTAGTTCGTCCATCTTACGTTTTAGGTGGTCGTGCTATGGAAGTAGTTTACGGTGAGGATGATTTAATTCACTACTTTGCTGAAGCTGTTAAAGTATCAAATAAATCACCAGTGCTTCTAGATAAGTTCCTAGATCACGCAACCGAAATTGACGTGGATGCTGTTGCTGATGGTACCGATGTAGTAATCGGCGGTATCATGGAGCACATTGAGGAGTGTGGTGTTCACTCAGGTGACGCAAGCTGCGTATTACCTCCATACCACTTAACTCAAGATATGATTGACAGAATCACTAAGATCTCAAAGGAGCTTGCTATTGCTCTAAATGTTAAGGGTCTTATGAACGTTCAATTAGCAATCCGTCAAGATAAGATTTACTTAATTGAGGTAAATCCTCGTGCTGCTCGTACAGTTCCATTTGTATCAAAGGCTACAGGTTTACCACTAGCTAAGATTGCAGCTCGTGTAATGACAGGCAAGACCTTAAAAGAGCAGGGTGTAACTCATGAGGTTATCCCACCATATTACTCAGTTAAGGAAGTAGTATTACCATTTGCTAAATTCCCAGGATCAGATCCTTTATTAGGACCTGAGATGAGATCAACTGGTGAGGCTATGGGTACAGCTACCACCTTCCCTGAGGCTTATGCAAAGGCTCAATTAGCAGCTAAGTCTCCAATTCAAAGAGAAGGTACTATCCTATTGTCTATTAAGAAGTCAGATCAAGACAGATTACCAAAACTTGGTAAGCTCTTAAAAGAAGCTGGCTTTAAGATGGAAGGCACAAGAGGTACAGCTGCTGTATTAAAGGCTGCAGGTATTGAATGTGAGACTGTAAATAAGGTATACGAAGGCAGACCTAACCTATTAGACTTTATTAAGTCTGGTAGATATAGCTGGGTGATCAATACCACTGAAGGTCGTCAATCTGTTGAGGATTCACGCTCTTTACGTCGTAGCTGCTTACGCTATAACATTTCTTATACCACTACTTTAAATGCAGCTCTTGCAAGTATTGAGGCTCACGGTGCAGATGAATATGCATCTGTAAGCTCACTACAAGAGTTACACAAGAAAGTTAATGAGAAATATCACAAGTAAACTTGTGACTTCTTAAAAAAAGGCACCAAATGGTGCCTTTTTTGTTTTCTTTAGCACCAAAACAAAGAATTTTTTGCAAAAGTGACAAATTCTCGATGTTTTAAAAGCAAGTGTCAGAATTTAACCTATACTGTAAGTAGAACTTAAGCAAAATAAGGAGTTTTAGATGATAAAGATTAGAAAAGCTACGTTTCAAGATATTGCCACTTTAAAGGAGTTAGCTTTAAATCTTGTACCTAACTCTTTTAAAGGCGTGCTAAATACCTCACAAATAGACTTCATGTTAGATAAGTACTACTCACAACAAGCGCTTCAAGATGCTTTAAATCAGGGTAAAGAGTATTTTATTGCAACTCTTGATGGAGAGGATGTAGGTGTAGTATCCGTAATCGAGCATGGTCCTGATTTATTCTTAATGCAAAAGATCTACGTACAGAGCAATGCTCAAGGTAAAGGCGTTGGCACTAAGCTCTTTGAACATTTAGTAGAATACGTTCAACAAAAGCACCCTGGGGAATGTACGATAGAGCTTTTAATCAATAAGCACAACCCAGGACTTGAGTTTTACACTAAGCGTGGTATGCAAAAGATTAGAGATACTGGTTTGGACATGGGTGATTTCTTTATTAACGAGGAAGTGTACTCACTAAAAGTGAACACGAAGTAAGTGACTTTAGTTAAAAGTTCACCAAAAATACACAATTTAAAAAACTTTAAAGCTCTAAAAGTGTGCAACGTATCAATTTAAGTTTTAAAAAGATATTTTGCACATTTTTTCTTTTATATCAGTAAGTTAAAGTCATTTCTATAATTTTCAAAAAACACACCAACTAAAGTTACCCTTACAATAAACTTACCAAAATTTAGATATCTTATTGATTTTAATCAGTTAAATTTATTCGCACCAAATTAGCACATATAGTAAAATGTAGTGTGTAGTTTTAGTGCTACTCAAAATTTGCTTTGACATAAGTCACTAATAACACGACAATCATCGTAGTTAAAACAAATCGGGTACGAAGTACTCATTCATTGAATAATTAGGAGCACCTAAATGGATTTTTCTTCAGTAAGTAAACTCATCAAAGATAATGACGTTATTTTTGCTGACTTAAGATTTACAGATACAAAGGGTAAAGAGCAGCACATTACTCTTCCTATTTCATGCATCGATGAGAAGTTCTTCGAGCAGGGTAAGATGTTTGATGGTTCATCAATTGCTGGCTGGCGTGGTATTGACAAGTCAGACATGATCTTAATGCCAGACATTGACACTGTTATGTTAGATCCATTCTATGCAGATCCAACCATCATTGTACGCTGCGATATTTTAGAGCCTGTAACCTTAACCGGTTACGACCGTGACCCACGTTCAGTTGCAAAGCGTGCTGAAGAGTACTTAAAGTCAACTGGTATTGGTGATAAAGCATTCTTTGGTCCAGAGCCAGAGTTCTTCTTATTCGATGATGTTCGTTTCAAGTCTGATATTTCAGGCTCATTTGTAGCTATCGATGATATTGAAGCAGCATGGAACTCTGCAACAGAGTACGAAGGTGGTAACAAAGGTTACCGTCCAGCTGTTAAGGGTGGTTACTTCCCAGTTCCTCCTGTAGATTCTTCACAGGACATCCGTTCAGCTATGTGTAAAGTTATGGCTCAGATGGGTCTAGTACTAGAGGCTCACCACCACGAAGTTGCTACAGCAGGCCAAAACGAGATTGCAACCGAGTTTAACAGCCTAACTAAGAAAGCTGATGAAGTTCAGATTTACAAGTATGTTGTTCAAAACGTAGCAAACCAATATGGTAAGACTGCTACCTTCATGCCAAAGCCAATTTATGGAGACAATGGTTCAGGTATGCACTGCCACCAGTCAATTGGTAAAGATGGTAAGAATATCTTTGCTGGTAACCTATATGGTGGTCTATCTCAAGAAGCTCTATGGTACATCGGTGGTATCATTAAGCACGCTAAGGCATTAAATGCTTTCACAAACCCTTCAACTAACTCTTATAAGAGACTAGTTCCAGGCTTTGAGGCTCCTTTAATGTTAGCTTACTCAGCTGCTAACCGTTCAGCTTCAATTCGAATTCCATACGCTTTAAATCCTAAGACAGCTCACATCGAGGTTCGTTTCCCTGATTGTACAGCTAACCCATACTTAGCTTTCGCTGCTATGTTAATGGCTGGTCTAGATGGTATCTTAAACAAGCTTGATCCAGGTGAGGCTATGGATAAGAACCTATACGACTTACCACCTGAGGAAGCTGCTAATATCCCACAAGTTTGTGGCTCATTAGATGAGGCTTTAAAGGCACTAAAGGCTGATCACGACTTCTTAACCGCTGGTGGCGTATTCAGTGATGACATGATTAACGCTTACATCGAGCTTAAGGCAGCTGAGGATACAAGAGTTCGTTCAACTCCACATCCTGCTGAGTTTGAGTTGTACTACAGCTTATAACAAAAATTATAAATAGGGTTAAAAAGTCTTAAATTACAAAGACTTAACCATAATAAAATAGGGCCCTAAGTTAACTTATGGGCCCTTTTTGTATCTATACCACTCGCAAAAGGTAATTAAAATATGACTAATTCTGGCTTATACAGAAGTGAATATGAGCACGATGCTTGCGGTGTCGGTTTCATAGCTCACATCAAGGGAAAGAAGAGTCACAGCATCGTAAGTCAAGGTTTGGAGGTTCTAAAGAACTTGACTCACCGTGGCGCTGTTGGAGCTGATCCACTACAAGGCGATGGTGCTGGCATTCTAATTCAAATCCCTGATCAAATCCTACGTGATGACATGATGACTCAAGGGGTAAAACTACCACCACCAGGTGAATACGGTGTGGGTATGATTTTCCTACCAAGAGAAGAAGCTTCTCGTCATGCTTGCCAAGAAGAAATTGAACGCGCTATTTTAGCTGAAGGTCAAATTATTCTAGGTTGGAGAGACGTACCACTAAATGAAGCTATTCCAATGTCTCCTGTAGTACGTGAAAAAGAGCCTGTAATTAGACAGATTTTTGTAGGACACTCTCCTGATTTATTAGTAACCGATGCACTAGAAAGAAAGCTATATATCATCAGAAAGAAGTGCTCTATTGCAATTGCTAACTTAAAATTAAAGCACTGCAAGGAATTTTATATTCCATCATTCTCTGCTCGTACCATCGTTTACAAGGGTCAGCTTTTAGCAAGCCAAGTTGGTGAATACTACAAGGATTTAACCGATTCTCGCTGTGTTAGTGCTATTGCCCTAATCCACCAGCGTTTCTCAACTAACACTTTCCCTCAATGGTCACTTGCTCACCCATTTAGAATGATTGCTCACAACGGTGAAATTAACACCTTACGTGGTAACTTCAACTGGATTAAAGCTCGTGAAAAGAAGATCTCCTCTCCTGTATTTGGAAATGATCTTGAGAAATTGTGGCCTTTAATCTTCCAAGGACAGTCTGATTCAGCTTCCTTTGATAACGTATTTGAGTTATTAACTCTATCAGGCTATTCTTTAGCACAAGCAGCCATGATGATGATCCCATCTGCTTGGGAAAAAGATACCTTAATGGATCCTAAGTTAAAGGCTTTCTATGAATACTATGCTGCTATGATGGAGCCATGGGATGGTCCTGCAGCTGTAGCCTTTACAGATGGTAGACAAATCGGTGCTACCTTGGACAGAAACGGTTTACGTCCTGCTCGTTATATCGTAACTAAAGACGATTTAGTAATCCTAGCCTCTGAAGAAGGTACCCTAAAGATTGATGAAAGTAGAATTGCTCGCCACTGGAGATTAGAGCCTGGCAGAATGCTTTTAATCGATACTGAGCAAGGTCGTATCATTTCTGATAGCGAAATTAAGAATTCTCTTGCTACTTCACGTCCATACCAAGAGTGGGTTGACAAGGTTCGTATTAGATTAACCGATATTAAGACAGAGCCTCAGGCTGTAGGTTTAAACCTAACTACTAAAGCTTTAATGGGCGTATTTGGTTATACACGTGAAGATGTTGAGCGTTTAATTAAGCCAAAGGCTATTAACGGTCAAGAGCCTGTGCTATCAATGGGTAATGATGCTCCTTTAGCTGTATTATCAAATCAGCCAAAGAGCTTATATGATTACTTTAGACAATTATTTGCTCAGGTTACAAACCCAGCTATCGATCCTATTAGAGAAGAGATGGTAACCTCCCTAGTTTCCTTCATTGGACCTAGACCTGATCTTCTAAACATCATGGATAATAACCCTCCAATTCGTCTAGAAGTACAACAGCCAATTTTAGATGCTGTTGAAATGGAGAAGATTAGAAATATCAGTAAATATACTGATAACAAGTTTAGATCAAAGCAACTTGATATCACCTATCCTCTATCCTGGGGTAAAGATGGTATCGAAGCAAGACTAGCTTCTATTAGAGCTGCTGCTATTGATGCTGTAAAGACAGGTCATAACATTCTTATCATTTCAGATAGAAATGTAGCAGCCGACAGACTTGCAATTCCAGCTTTACTTGCAACCTCAGCTGTACACCTATGCTTAGTTGAAAACGGACTTAGAACCAGCACAGGCTTAGTTGTTGAAACAGGCTCTGCTCGTACCGTTCATCAATTTGCTCTATTAGGTGGTTATGGTGCTGAAGCAATTCACCCTTATGTAGCACTACAAGTTGTAGCTGAATTAGCTCCAGATGCTCAATCAGTTAAGACTTATCAAGACAACTACATCCACGCTATCGATAAAGGTCTATACAAGACCATGGCTAAGATGGGTATTTGTACCTATATGTCTTATATCGGTGCTCAGATCTTTGAGGCAGTGGGTTTATCACAAGAATTTGTAGATAAGTACTTTACTAATACCCCAAGCCCTATTGAAGGTGTAGGTCTATTTGATATTGCACAAGAAGCTGTAAAGACTCACAAAGATGCCTTCAAGAAGATTGCGCTTCAAGATCCTTCTCTTGCCCAAGGTGGCGATTTGAACTGGAGATATGATGGCGAGCAGCACATGTGGACTCCTGATGCAGTAGTTCACTTACAACGTGCTGTAAGAGCTGGCTCTTATGAGGAATATCAAAAGTACGCTAAGATCATTAACGATCAATCTAAGCGCTTGATGACCATTCGCGGTTTATTCAAGTTCAAGAAGACTACTCCTATTGATATTAGCAAGGTAGAATCTGAAGAATCTATCATTCACCGTTTTGCTTGCTCTGCTATGTCTATGGGTGCTATCTCTACAGAAGCCCACACTACTATGGCTATTGCCATGAATAGACTAGGTGCTATGAGTAACAGTGGTGAAGGTGGTGAAGATCCTCGTCGTGATGGTGTAATCACTAAAGAAACTTCAACTAAGGCTATTTTAGGTGATGATGTTGTAGTTGATATTCCATTACACAAAGGTGATTCTCTACGTTCTCGCACTAAGCAGGTAGCCTCAGGTAGATTTGGTGTAACCACCGATTATCTTGCAACAGCTGATTTAATTCAGATTAAACTTGCACAAGGTGCAAAGCCTGGTGAAGGTGGTCAATTACCAGGTCACAAGGTATCAAAGTACATTGGTAAGTTACGTCACTCACTACCTGGTATTGGTTTGATTTCTCCTCCACCACACCACGATATTTACTCTATCGAGGATTTAGCACAGCTAATCTTTGATTTGAAGCTTGCTAATACTAGTGCAGATATTTCTGTAAAACTAGTATCAGAGGTAGGTATCGGCACAGTGGCAGCAGGTGTTGCTAAGTGTAAGGCTGATCATATCGTAATCTCAGGTCACGATGGTGGTACTGGTGCAGCTCCAGCATCTTCTGTAAAACACGCAGGTTCTGCATGGGAAATTGGTCTTGCTGATGTTCAGCAAACTCTTGTAATGAACAAGCTACGTTCTCGTGTAACCTTACAAGTTGACGGTCAGATTAAGACTGGTCGTGATGTTGTCATCGGTGCTTTATTAGGTGCTGACGAGTTTGGTTTTGGTACCGCTCCTCTAGTATGTATGGGTTGTACCATCATGCGTAAGTGCCAAAAGAACACTTGCCCAACTGGTATTGCAACTCAAGATCCTGAGCTACGTAAGCAGTTTATCGGTACCCCAGAGCAACTTGAAAACTACTTCCATTATGTAGCAAGAGAAGTTCGTGAATTGATGGCTTCTTTAGGTATTGCAAAATTTGATGACTTAATCGGTCACAGCGAATTACTTGAAAAGGTATCTGATAGCGAATTTGAAAAAGCTCGTAACTTAAGCTTTGAGAAGATCTTCTTTAAAGATCCTGCTTTCAAAGACGAAATTGCACACCATGCTATTAAACAACAGCATGAGATTGATAAAGCTTTAGATAAGCAGTTTGAAGCTAAGATTAAGGAAGCTATTAAGAACAATACTCCTGTAACCTTTGAAACTCCTGTAGTAAACGTAAACCGCTCTGTTGGTACTTACTCTTCAGGTGTGGTAGCTAAAGCTGTAGCAGGTAAGAAACTTGATGATAACTTTATTACTATCAACCTAACAGGTACTGCAGGTCAATCCTTTGGTGCTTTCTTAGAGAAAGGTATTACCTTAAATCTATCAGGTCTTGCTAACGACTACGTAGGTAAAGGTATGTCAGGTGGTATTATCGCTATCCACAAGAGTGCTCTATTTGATGGTGATCCTCAGGATAACATCATTGCAGGTAACACTTGTTTATACGGTGCAACCTCAGGTCTTGCACTCTTCTCTGGTGTAACTGGTGAGCGTTTTGCCGTACGTAACTCTGGTGCTGATGCTGTAGCTGAAGGTTGTGGTGATCACGGTTGTGAATACATGACTGGTGGTACCGTAGTTATCTTAGGTAAGACTGGTAGAAACTTTGCAGCTGGTATGTCAGGTGGTATGGCTTATGTATACGATAAAGACAATACCTTCAAAAACCATATCAGCAAGGGCTCTTTCTATGTAAGCAATGTAGTTAAAGCCTCAAAAGCCGATTTGTCCATTCCACTTCACAAGAATATGAGCGATGAGGAAGTTTTAAAAGACTTATTAACTAAGCATCTAAATGCAACTGGTAGTGATGTTGCACGTAAGATCTTAGAGAATTTCGATGTTGAAATACATCACTTCGTCAAGGTATTCCCAGTTGAATACTTCAATGCACTAAAAGCTATGAAGGAGGCACATTAAAATGGGCTTTACAAGAGGATTTATCGAATTTGAGCGCATTGAACAGCCTCATGTTAGTGTAGAAGAGCGTGTTAAGAGTTTCTGCGAGATCTACGGAACTTTAACTGACGAGCAAGCTAAAATTCAAGCAGGTCGTTGTATGGATTGTGGAATTCCATTCTGTATGCATGAGTGTCCACTACACAACGATTCACCTGACTTTAACGAGTTTGTAAGTGAAGAACAGATGAGCAAAGCTTACAACGTATTGTCTGCTACAAATAACTTTCCAGAAATCACAGGTCGTATCTGCCCTGCTTTATGTGAAGAAGGTTGTACCTTAGGTATTCACAGAAAGGCTGTAGGTATTAAGTCTGTGGAGAGAAAAATTGCAGAGTACGCTTTTGAGCATGGCCTAGTAAAACCTATAGTTAACAAAAATCGTACTGGCAAGAAGGTCTGCGTGGTAGGCTCAGGTCCTGCTGCCCTAGCAGCTGCTCAACAATTAAATCGTTTTGGTCACGATGTTACCGTGCTTGAAAAGATGAACAAGATTGGTGGTTTGTTACGTTATGGAATTCCAGACTTCAAACTACCAAAGGAAATTCTTGACAGAAGAATTTCTCAATTAGAGCAAGAAGGTATCACCTTTAAGACTAAGACTATCGTTGGTGCGATAAAGGAATTAGAGCACGGCGTTCACAACGACTCTTTAACTGAAGTTCGTGGTGAACAATTACTTAAAGACTATGATGCTATTGTGTTAGCACCAGGTTCTGAAAGTCCACGTGATCTAAAACTTCCAGGTCGTTCCTTGTCTGGTATTTACTTTGCCTTAGACTTTTTGATTGCACAAAACCGTGAAAACAACGGGGATTGTCCAAATCCAATCGATGTTAAAGGTAAAAACGTGGTCGTAATTGGTGGTGGTGAAACAGCTTCAGACTGTATCGGTGTATCCATTCGTAAGGGGGCTGCAAGCGTAGTTCAATTAGACTACCACGACGAGTTACCTGAGAGTGTAGATTTAACCTTAGCATGGCCTGAGTGGAGAAAAATCAAGCGTACCTCAACCTCTCATGAGGAAGGTTGCACTCGTTTATTCTCAACTAATACCACCGCTTTTGAAGGAAAGGACAAGCTAGAAGCTGTCCTAACTCAAAAAGTAAAGTGGGGTGAGGGTCGTCAATTTGATGGTATTGCTGGTACTGAAAGCAAAATTAAAGCTGATGTTGTTTTAATTGCTATGGGTTACTCACATCCATCAAGTGCTCTTATCAAAGAGTTTAACCTTGAAACTGATAAGCGTGGCAACATCAAAGCTGATACACAAGGAGCTAAAGCTTATCAGACTTCCTGTGAAAAAGTCTTTGCCGCAGGTGACGGTCGTAAGGGTCAGTCCTTAGTGGTATACGCTATCGCTGAAGGTCGTCAATGCGCTAAAGCAGTAGATGATTTCTTAAACAGGGAATAATCTACTAAATCTATTTGCCTGTTGGTAGTTGCCTTCTGTAGTAATACAGAAGGCTTTTTTTTACTTCGATCACTTTATTTTGCTTAAATTAACTTTAGTGCAGTGAATTATTTTAGTGCAATTAACATTTTTTAAAAGTTTGTAAAATTTCAGATTAAGTTTCTTAACTTTTTGATTTTTAAAAACTTAATTTTTTATAAGTGCTTTTACTAGCACTAATTAAGAGCAAAATTTAAAGCGGTTTTTATAAAATTTTTCACATTTTATCTTATTGTTTTATCGACTATTTTTTCATTAAAGATAAGTTTTTAAAATTACTTTGCACCATAATTTAGCTTTTAATGCACCATTTAGGAGCTATTTTAAAGATCTATTGCATGGCATTTTTAAGAAAGGTAAATTGTCACAAATTCAAAATAATTTTATCAACAGGTAAAGGAGACATTAAATGTCATACACCCAAAGAGTACTTGACTCATTGAAAGCAAAGTATCCATATCAACCAGAATTCTTACAAGCAGCTGAAGAAATTTTAACTACTTTACAACCAGTAGTTGAGAAAGAGCCTAAGTACGAAAAGTACAAGATCTTAGAGCGTATGTGTGAGCCTGAGAGAACTATCTCTTTCCGCGTTGAGTGGGTAGACGATAAGGGTGAAGTTCAAGTAAACAAGGGTTACCGTGTACAGTTTAATTCAGCTATCGGTCCTTACAAGGGCGGTATCCGTTTACACCCAACTGTAAATGAGGGCGTATTAAAGTTCTTAGGTTTAGAGCAAATTCTAAAGAACTCACTAACTGGTACTCCTATCGGTGGTGCTAAGGGTGGTTCAGACTTCGATCCTAAGGGCAAGTCAGACAACGAAATCATGCGTTTCTGCCAAGCTTTCATGATCCAATTACACCGTTACATTGGCGCTACTATCGACGTTCCAGCTGGTGACATCGGTACTGGTGGTCGTGAGATTGGTTACATGTATGGTGCTTACAAGCGCTTAACCACTCGTTACGAAGGTGTTTTAACTGGTAAGGGTCTAAACTACGGTGGTTCTCTAGCACGTACTGAGGCTACAGGTTACGGTACCGTTTACTTCACCGACGCTATGTTAAAAGATCGTGGCGATTCTCTAAAGGGTAAAGTTTGTGCTGTTTCAGGTTCAGGCAACGTAGCAATCTACTGCTGTGAGAAGTTAATCCAGTTAGGTGCAAAGCCTGTTACTGTTTCTGATTCAACTGGTACTATCTACGATGAGAACGGTATTGATGTAGCAGTTCTAAAGCAAGTTAAGGAAGTTGAGCGCGCTCGTTTAACTCGTTATGCAGAGTTAGTAAAGACTGCTCAATACACTCCTGTTGAGCAATACCCAGCAGGCAAGCATCAAGTATGGTGCTACAAGGTAGACTGTGCATTCCCTTGCGCAACTCAAAACGAGTTAAATGAGGAAGATGCTAAGACTCTATTAGCTAACGGCTGTAAGGTTGTAGCAGAAGGTGCTAACATGCCTTCAACTCTAGGCGCTATCAAGCAATTCTTAGATGCTAAGATTGCTTACGGTCCTGCTAAGGCAGCAAACGCTGGTGGTGTTGCTACTTCTCAGTTAGAGATGGAGCAAAACGCTGGTATGACAGCTTGGACCTTCGAGGAAGTAGATAGCAAGCTACACACTATCATGACTAACCTATACAACAACGTAGCAGCAACAGCTCGTGAGTTCGGTGTTGAAGGTAACCTAGTTCTAGGTGCTAACATCGCTGGCTTCCGCAAGGTTGCTGACGCTATGATTGCACAAGGCGTGATCTAATAAATTAGCTCCTAATTAAATTTTTGAAAAGCCTTAGACTATAATTAGTTTAAGGCTTTTTATTTTAGAGGTGTTTATGAATAAGTATTTAATGGCAGTTTTAATGTTTTTAAGTTTTAACACTCTTGCAGACACAGGCAATGTTGACAACTGTACTTTTAATGGCATTAAGCTTTACGGAAAAGTACAAATCGTAAATTCCTTTTCTGATATTAAAGTAAAGGTGGTTAACTCTTTTGAAGATCTAAAGGTACAAAAAGTTAATTCCTTTGCCGATAGCTGTGGTAAGTGGCAATTTGTGGACGCATTTCCTGACTTTAAAGTTCAATTTGTAGATGCATTTCCAGATATCGAAATTAAGTATGTAAACGCCTTTCCTGGAGAATAGCTGTTTAAGCTAGCCTTGGTTTACATAAAGACATGATCAAATTTAATAGAGCTTTATTTAACACTCTTATAAAAGCAAAGGACTTATTTAAAGTAGTTCTTGTGACAGGATCTAAAAACTCTGGTAAAAAAAGCTTAGTTAAAGCTATTTTCCAAGATAATAAAGACTCTACTTTAAACTATGTTTCACTAGAAGATCCAGAGGAGCGTTACTTTGCAATCCATGATCCAAGCGGTTTTATAAAAGAGCACAAACCTCCACTTTTAATTGCAGAAATTGAGTATGCTCCTGTA
>JAEWPL010000028.1 GCA_023460615.1 Pseudomonadota bacterium
GCGTAACCACCTTGAGCTGCTACTAGAGGGTAGCTGAAGTATGGAGTTGCGTAAGCCCAAATAATTGGCTTAACACCTTGTGACTTTAACTCATCGCCAAGCTTAATTAAATCTTCAAAGTTTTCAGGTTGTGACTTAACAAACTTGTTGTTACAAATTAAGCTTACAGCCTCAACTGCTACTGGGTAACCGTAAATCTTACCGTCGATAGTAACAGCATCCCAACCAACTTTTGCAAACTTAGCTTGCTCTTCAGCTGATGGAGTGATAGGAGAGATTAGACCTGCTTTAGCCCACTCACCGAAACGGTCGTGTGCCCACATCATGATATCAGGACCATTCTGTGTTGCAGCAGTTTGTTGGAATTTAACTTCAACTTGATCTGGGTGAGCAACTGTAACCTTAATACCGGTATCAGCCTCAAACTTCTTGCCTACTTTCTCAATGCCATTGTAGCCCTTATCACCGTTAACCCAAATGGTTAATTGGTCTTTTTCAATAGCTGCATTAGCTGTAGCAGTAACGCCTAAAGTAACAGCACAGATCACTGATGCTAAAATAGTTTTTTTCATCATATATTCCTTCATATTCTCTTATGTATGTTTATATAAAGTTGTAAGCTTTATAAGTTGTGGTATCCCGACCACATTGTAGTATCCCAACTACAATAACCTTCGTCATTGTAGTATCCCGACTACAACAACCATTTGTTAGGTTAAGTAAGATTTTAATAAGTAAATGGATAAAATAGCAATACAATTTTATCTTTAAAGTGTATAAAATTATCTTTTTTCTAGATTATTGTGATTATCTTCAAAGAAATCTGACTTCCCCACTCTCTTTTTACTGAAAAATTCTCACTTAAAGGTAAAGAGCTTAGCTTTTACCTAAAACGTTTACAAAAATTTTAAGTTTTAAATAAAAGTGAATTAAATCAAGGATTGGAGATTTCAGTTTTGTGTAGTGAAATTATTTTAGTTGCGAAAAGATAGGTAAAAATAGGCAAAACTTGATGAGTTTTTGTGAAGCAATTATCATTTTTAAACTACATAATTTTACTGCGGTAACTTAAAGGGGTTACCCCATACTTCTTTTTAAATACCCTAAAAAAGTAAGATTCATTTTCAAAGCCGTGGGAACTTGCTATTTCTGAGATACTCTTTTTACCTACTAAAATATCATCACAAGCTTGTTTTAAACGATACTCATTAACGTATTGAGTAAAACTCATTTTTGTAGCCTGTTTAAAGAATCTACAAAAATAGGTTTGAGATACCTCTAGCTTACTTGCAGCATCAGCAATGCTCAAAGGTCCTGAGTGGTGATCGTGGATCCAAATGATTAGATCTTTTAATTTCTGTTGTCGCTCATACTCAAATTGAGAGACTTGTACATTTCTATCAATTGAATTAGCTTTATTTAAAAAGCATAACAGTAACAAGAGATTAGCTTTAATAAATAAGTGGCTCTCATCTTTATTTTCAAGATAGGCATCCACAATCAAATTGTAGGTAGCTTTCACCTTATCAATGATCTTTTGATTTTTACAAGTTAAGACAAAAGGCTCATTTGAGGGTTTTAATAAAAAGTCATAAAGCTCATTTTGCTCATCATCAAAATAAGCTAAACGGATCATCTCAGGATCAAAAAGCATCATTGAAATTTCTGTCACAGGCTGATACTTCTTGATAGAGTGAATATGCTTTGAGGGGATCACAATCAACGCTGGAGCTGTAACCTCAACAGGAGTTGAGTGTATATTGATATCTAATTTTCCATGACTTACAAAAATAATTTCCACATCATTATGCCAGTGAGGATTATAATGCCCCTGCAAAGATGGCATTTGCTCTTTTGCATAGTACAAAAATGGGAATTTTGGATTACTATGTACAATAGTTTCAATAGCAACGTGGGGACTATAAGTTCTCATGGGTAAAAATTCCTAAAAAGATGATTGCTAAATATATAGATTAAACTAAATAAGGTAACTATGATCACTCCAGCTCAAAAGTTTTTAAAAGATCACAAAGCCAAATTTAAAGAGTACGAATATGAGTGCTCAACAGATCATGATTTTGGTAAGTTTGCAGCTAAAGCTTTAGGTGTTGAAGAAGAGCGTGTTTTTAAAACCATTCTCCTAGTTCACGATAAAACTTTTATTACTGCTGTAACCCCTGTTAATGGCATGATTTCACTTAAGAATGCGGCAAGACTTGCTAACGTAAAATCTTTAGAGGTTGCAAAGCCTGCCGATGCTACTCGCATTACAGGTTACGTCATAGGCGGTGTTTCCCCTTTTGGTCAAAAAAGACAAACAAAGATTCTATTGTGTCAAAGCGCAATGCAATTTGAGGAGATTCTAGTATCAGGTGGCAGAAGAGGGTTATCAGTTGGCATCAATCCAAAAGATCTTGTAGAGCTTACCAATGCTACTGTAGGTGATTTTATCGATCCAAGTACACTTAACAAATAATAATAAGGCAAACTAGCGTTTGCCTTAATTTACACAAGTTGTTAAACGTTAAATCTTGATACCACACCTAAGAGTTTACCAATTTCGATATTGGTCTTATTGATATCCTTGTTAACAGATTTTAGTTCTCTAATTAAGTGTACAGATTCACTAGTGATACCTTGCATGTTAGAGGAGATTTCAGTGGTAGTATTGATCTGTTGCCCTGCCGCCTCTGAGATCTGAGTGATTTGGTTACTTACAGTACCTACCTTTTGAATAACACCATCTAAAACCCTAGTTAAGCTACTAGTACCTTCTGACAATTTATCCATAACCTTAACAGATTGCTGAATAGTACCATTAGCAAACTCTGCATCTTCTTGAACTTTAGATACCATTTGGGTGATTTCTTGAGTTGATTTTGAAGTTCTTGAAGCTAAAGCTCGAACCTCATCAGCAACCACCGCAAAGCCTCGTCCGTACTCACCTGCTCTTGCAGCCTCAATAGCAGCGTTTAAAGCAAGCAAATTAGTTTGAGAGGCAATGGCGTCAATAGTGTTTACAATAGAGCTAATGTCTTGCACTCTATTTGCAAGCTCTTGAACCATGTCAGCATCTTGCCTTGATTTTTCAGCTTGGTGATTTAAGTGATCAATAGTTTCATTTACTTTCTCAATAGTCAATTGAGTATCTTTTACAGACTCTTCAGAGCTCTTACTTGCTTGAATACAACTGTGTGAAATACCTCTAGTAGTATCAACCATGGCTACAGATGCATCAGATACAGTTTGACTGTGACTTTGATTTGCTTCAGCGGTTTGACCAATCTTTTCTGAGGAGTTTTGTAAAGTACTCATCAAATCGCCTACGTTATTACTTACATCAGCAATCAGTCTTACATTCTCACACCAAGAATCTCTCATCTTTTCCATAGCCATAAGCAGAGGCAAGAACTCATCACGACGTTTCATGTTAATTGATTCACGAAGCTCGCCATGAGCTAATTTATTTGCAATCTTAATAGCATATTTAATAGAGCTTACGATAAGTTTAGGCATCTGTATCACAATGTAAACTGAAGCTACGATTTCTAAAATAATAATCACCACTGCAGAAACTAAAGGGGTGACACTGGTAATTACATCAATAGAGCCATCTGTTTCTTTTACTTGCTCACTATTTACAATACCGATGTTCTTTTGAATAACTAATAGAGGCTCAACCATGTCGTTGAAGTAGATCTCTTTTACCTTATTCATATCATTATCTTTAAAGGCTTGATGTAAGGATGAAAAATGCTTTGCGTAATCAGTAACAGCTTGTTTTGTAGCACTTACTTCCTGAGGGAATCTAGCAGCCTGAAGTCTGTTTGCGGCATAACTTAAATTTTCAAGTTGAAGGGATGCTTTACTTAAATTTGAAATAGGTAATTCGTTTTTACAAACTTTACCTAAAAGCTCATGAACCTCATTAGCATAGGAGCTTACTTTATGAGCACGAATATAACGATCATTCAAAGTGGTATGCACACCTGTAGCAACTTGGTTATTAACAATGATGGTATATAAGGAAATATAGCCAAGGCCAATTGAGGCTATGATAAGCAAAATATAGGAAGCTATCAATTTTGCTTTAATCGAAAATTGATCAAAAATACTCATTTTACATCCCAAACATAATATTTAACAAAGTAACATTAGTTACCTTGTTAAATTCTTCATAAAGATTTTATTCTTATTATTTTATTAACGACAATATAGCTTGAAAGTGAAAAAAAACTATGTGCCGATTTCACACTTTTTTAAAAAAAAGTGTTTTTAAAGAGCATTTGTATAGTTTATTTATGCTACACAGTAAGTATTTTGTGATCAAACTCACCTTCAATTTATTGAAGGTAAGTCATTTTAGAAGATAGGTTTTAGATGAGGTTGCTTTCTTTTAGGTATTGCTCAATACCTTGCATGGTTTCATCTGAAATGACGTGCTCAATTCTACAAGCATCTGCTTGAGCAATTTCACTTGATACTTTTGCAATGTGACGGAAGAATACAGTTAGCATTTGATGCTTTTTAAAAATAGAGTCAGCAACTTCCCTTCCTTTTTGAGTAAGTTCGATATCACCAGCGATACCAATCTTAATTAACTCTTTGTCTTTTAACAAAGACAAGCCTCTAGAAACACTTGGCTTACTTACCTTAAGCTCATTAGCTACATCTACTGCTCTTACAAGTCCATTGTCACGACGAGATTTAATAAGTAGGATGGTCTCTAAATAATTCTCACCTGACTCTGCAATTTCTCCTACCTTTTTTTGAGAAAATTCAGGTACAGCATCTTGCTTTGAAGGTGGAATTATTTTTTCTGTCATATTCATCCTTTAAATGATCGTAATATTTATTTTGTCGCCGACTAAGGTTAACACCACGTTTTTATCCTTAGTAATTACCCCTTTATCGATTAAACCTTGCTTAACAAGAGGCTCTAATTTATCGATTTGGTAAGAATTTGGATATTTTTTACCATTTTTATCAGTGATAGTTCCAATCTTTGGTGTTACATTCTGCATACCTAAATTTCTAGCCTTAGAAATAACACCAATTTGCTCTAAACGGTTAATTAAACGATAAACAGTGGCAATTCCAAGATCTGGTACGAATTCTTTAGCTTCATACCATAATTCCTTAGGTGAAGTACAACTACTTGAAGTTAAAATCTCAATGATATGCCTTCTTTGAGTTGTCATTCTCAAACCACTAGCTTCAAGCTTTCTTAAAGTATCATCTGTAAGCTTGGTTGCAACCTGGTACTTCTCGTTGTCATCCATGGTTTTATAACCTTTTGTTACTG
>JAEWPL010000029.1 GCA_023460615.1 Pseudomonadota bacterium
TTAGCATTGGAGATAAGCGCTTGATGACATCAATAGTAATATCAATGGGTACTGATACAATTACAATTTTTGCAGTCTTTAAGTATTCAGGAGCTTTATCCCAACCACGATGGCCAAAAGAAAATACTTTATACCCTGAGTTTTCAAAGTAACTTGCAAAAATGCGTCCCATGCCACCGTTGCCACCGACGATGACTACATCGCCACTTTCTTTTAAACAACGAGGGTAATTAAAATCAGTACCAGAGCACAATTTATAGGACTCACGCAATACGCGCTTCATGATATCTGAAAGTAAACCTTGCGGTAATTGCAAAGATCTTGCAATTTCCTCTACATGAGATAGCACATAGGTCTGTCTTTCATGAGAATAGGCACTAACATCAAGATCTTTTTTTAAGGCTGAAGCTTCAACTACTAAATCCTGTCGTTTTTTTAAGAGCTCAACTAAATTCTTATCAACCTCATCGATTTTAGCTCTTACCTGCTCTAACTGTTTGAAACTCATAGTGAATCAATCTCTTCTAAGTATTCATCCACATTCTCATCAGCTTTATTTTCCATACTTGCCTCAGGATTTACCTTACCTTCCTGATGCATTAAGTAGATTTGGCGCATTTGAGCGTAAGGATCAACAGCTTTATCAACCATTTCTTCTTGTGGAATTAAAGAAGCACGAGTATCTACAGCTTGAACTGCAAAGGCTGCAGCTGCTGCATATGGATTTAAGAACATATAAGGCCAAGAATCAGCAGTATTAGTTACTAAACCACGTTCTGTGGTAGGACCAAGGACTGGCACCATTAAGTACTCACCTTGATCTACGCCAGCTTTACCTGCAACGGTATTTAAGCTCATAGCCTTTTGTTCAATACCCATCTTAGTTGCAACATCGAATAAGCCTAATAAACCGATTGTTGAATTGATGCAGAATCTACTTATGGAGATACCACTATCTTTAGGACGAGCTACTAAAGCATTATTAACCGTATTATTTAAATCAGAAATATTTGAAAAGAAGTTGTGTACAGAGTTTTTAGCACCTTCAGGTAACTTGTCATAACCGTGAGCTACAGGACGCAAAATATATCGGTCTAGAATCTCGTAGTTAGTTCTCCAACCTAGATTTCTGTTGATATATTCAAGTCCATCAATGGAGTTACCTGGTAGCACTGTAAGACCATAACTATAGTCTTTTTTAGTTACAACCACAGTCTTTTGTCTTGGAGACATAGGACTTAATGAGGAATGGGCTGCATAACATTCAGTAGTAGTGACACTTAGTAATAAATAACTTACTAGCGCAAATATTGTTTTCTTCTTCATAAGATCACCTTTTATATACAGCTATATTCTACCAATTTGTCACAGTTTGAGCACTATACATTAATCACATCTTAGTTACGCTTTACTCGTTTTACACTCTTATGACTAAATTTGAGCTGTTTGCTTGTTTTGCTTTTGTTGTTTTTGAATCTTTGATTTATCTAATATATTACCTTCAAAAGCACGTCTTACTTCATTATTTGGTATTGAAAGCTTAAGTTTTACATCAGATTGATATTCAGATGCTAGAGTTAAAAGACCAAGTTGACACATCAATACCTCTTGATCGATTGTAAGCAGCGAAATAGGATTTTTAAACTCAAAATAATTGGCATCTACAAAAGCATCTTCTACGTATTTTTCGATATCAGTCAAACTATGAGTGCTTAAATAGTTGCCTAAAATTGTAGGCAATTCTCCATTGTCGTACCAATAATCGCCAAAACGAGCTGTCTTATTATCAATTAGAGCTTTAAAGAAACAATTTACAGACCAAGTTGAAAAAACTTTGTCTTGGTAGAACTCGTCAAAACAGTAGCCATTGTACTCATATGCTAAGCGTTCGAGTGTATCATCAATCATCCTGTCAGTGACATCATTTAGATTAACTTTATTAAGATAAGAAGAAGCTAGTGTCAAATAATCATGATAATAATACCTAATCTCATCTTTAGTAAATCCTGTAAGGTTAGCAATTAAATGACTATAGGTCATATCCTCAATATCAGATCCTACTGAGAATATGGAAACATCTTTTAATCTTGTCACTCCACTTACGATTAAAAATCGAATTTTCTCCTCATCTTTAAGGTTTGCGAAGAAACTTCTTAAGCATTTTCTAAATTCTTCATACAATTCTTTATTGTTGATATTTGCTGTCAATTGACAGTCATACTCGTCAATGACAATGACAATATATTGTGAATCGCCTAAGGAATCTAATAAATGCTGAATACTTTGATTAGGTTCAGGATCTTCTGTGTAATCAGTTAAATTTAACTTTTTAGCAAAGTCTGAAATTGTATGGTTGAAGGATCTTTTGAACTCATTTACAGAATCTACAGAGAATTTAAAAAAGCTTAAGTTTAAAACAGGATAAGTACGATCAGTCCAATGATTTGCAATCCACGTATCTTTAAAAACAGGATCAACTCCTTGCTCAAATAAGGTGGCAACGGTATTTAAAGTAAGAGATTTGCCAAAACGTCTAGGTCTTGAAAAAAACACTCTCTCATGGTTAGAAATTAAATCAAACAATATATGAGTTTTATCAACATAGATTTGATTATTCTCAATAATCTTTTTTAAAGAATTTGAACTGGCAATATTTTTCATTTTTTGATTACTGTATTACGGTTGATTTTAAGATTTTTAGTTAAAACTAGTGATTGTACATGCTCACTAGCATAATCCTAGATTTACTAATTAGACGTTAGACGTAAAAAAATCAAAAATTTGTTTAAAGCGTGAAACAACGAGAGTCTAATATAAGTAATTTTTGATATTATATTGTATAGAGAGTATAAAAAGATTAAGCAAAAAGATCACATCATCATGGACACTTTTGACGTTGAAGTAAAAAATTCAGCTAAAGCACAGGCTAATGCTGAAATCAATAAAGCTAATAATCAAAATGCAACTGAAGAGTTAGGCGCAGTAATTAACATAAATGCAACTAAATCTTACTTAAACGTTATTTCCACTAAAAAAGATCTTTTATCATCTGAGCATTTAACAACTTTTAATCAGTTAAATACTAATCTTTCCTCTATTGCTTGTGATCCTGAAAAATTAGCCAAACTATCTATCAATGAAAACTCTCAAAGCATGGCTAATTATCGTAAGCTTACCCTTCAAGTCATCAATCGTGATCCTAATTTACAAGAACAAGTAGCTCAGGATTTATCTGATAAACAAAGACTTGTAAGAACAAAGGATGCAGCTAATACTTTAGAAAGTGACTTTAAAGCACTACCTCCTGCCCTACAAGAAGGTACAGTTGCAGGCCAACAACTAGGTAAGTTTGTCTGCCAAGCTGTTGTAAATTTAACCGATTGTGAAAACATGGGTGCAGGTTTACAACGCGATTTGGCTATTCGTGATGTTTATGCTCCCTCTGACAATTTGTCCTTTAGACAAAAACAAGCTACAAAAGATGCATTAAGTGCTTCTATTGCCTATATAAAAAGCAATCAACCAGAAGTCTTAAGCACTTTACCTAAAAACGATGTTAAAGCACAACCTAAGGTAACACAGACTGCAGCTAACAGCACCCCTCAGGTGATGACTAGATATTTGCGCAAAGCTTTAGAAGAGTTTCCAAAAGATACAACTTATCTTGATATCTTTAAACAAAATAAATCTAAAGCTATTGATGAAACTACAGCTTATGACAATATCTCCAAAGATACAGCCAAAAGAATTCACGATATCATTGCCAAAGCAGCTAAAACCGCTAGAGATGGTAATTTAATTCCTGTAAAAGAAGGTAGCGAAACTCAGAGTAAGGCTACTGATGCTACTACCACCACAACTCCAGACAAAATTGAAGTCTCAAAATTAAGTCTAGCTGAATTATCAGCTAGAGCTGCTAAATTGCAACAGCAATTTAGAGCAGAGAGAATTAAGCTTGCAAGTGAAGGTAAGTTGCCAGATCCTGCTCAAAGGATGAACTCTACTATTAGCGTAACTCAAAGTGATCTTGAAAAAGTTGATGAACAACTATCCCAACAAGTTAAGCCGCAAAATGAGGCTGCTACAACTACAATTAAAGCTAATTCTGAGCCTTCACTAAGCGCAGATGAAATAAAAAAGATCGCGCAAGATGCGGTAAAAGAAGCTTTAAAAGAAAGCGTTAAAACTCAGTTACAACTTAGCCAAGATACAGCAAAGCAAGTTGCACGAGATGCAGTTGAAGAATTAAGTAAGAGTGTTAAATCTCAACTTGAGAACGTTAATTTAAACACTAAAGAAGCAATTGCAAGTGCCATTGAAAATGCCATTGCTAAAAACACTCAAACCCAAAATGAGCTTGCTAAACAGCAAGCCACTTATCTTGCTGATAAAACGGTAAACGAGCTAACTCAGAGTGTAGATAAAACTGTTAATGAGCTTACACAAAATGTAAAAGATCAAATTGAAAAAAGTAACCTTGAAATAAAAGAAACTGTAAAAGATCAAATCAAGGTACAGCTTGAGGCTCAAATTGAAGCACAAAAGAAAGAAGCTCAAAAACAAAGTGCTGAATTTACCAAACCTTTAAACTTTAGCTATCAAGCTTCTGATTCTGTTTATGCCCATCATCAGGCTATGCCTTATGTGGCAGTAAAAGTAACTGATAAACCTATTAGCGATACTTTTATAAAGGATTTATCTCAAGCTCAAAAACAAGCTAGCGTAAATGAGCAAACTAAGGCAATCTTAGAAAAAGAGCTTACAGAACAAGAAAAAGTTGTAAGTGAGCAAGTTGAGACTAAAGCTGATAACGAGCTTGAAGATCCTATTACCGATACTAAAGTTAAAAATGGTAGTGAAAAAGCAAATACTGTAACTCAAACTACAAAAGAAAATCTTGAGAGTAAAGTATTAGACAATGAAGCTAATGAGATTGAAGATCTAGCTTCTAATGTTGCTAAAAAAGACAATCTTAAAGTAAGTCCTGCTATCAATCCTGAAGATAAAAAAGTAATTGACAGAATTCTCTCCTCTCAAGAAGAATTAAATCAAGATACTGAAAGCTTAGATACTGAAAATCAAAGTTTAGAGACTGACAGTGATGAGGATAAACTTCAAGAAAACAATGTAAAGGTTACCCAAGATAAAGTAGCTACCACTGTAACAGCACAAACATCAGATCTTAAACAAGAGATTGAAGTTACAGAAGAACTTACAAAAGAGCAAGAGCCTCAAATCAAAAATGAAACTGCAGTAGCTCAAGATGAGCTTGTTCAAGTAACTGACAATGAAGTTTCTAATCCACAAACTTTTGTAAATACTCAAAATACAGCACCTTTAAATCAAGATACCACTGAAGACAACAGCGAGAATAACTTAAATTTAAAGGCGCCTGATATTTTACAAGGTACTGTAACAACTGATAGTGATACATCTGTAGAGACTACTTTAGATAAGAGTGATGATGTAAAAGCAACTACCCTTGCACAAAAGGCGGTTGAATTTAGTAAGCAATATCAAGCTCAGTCACAAGCTCAAACGGAAACTCAAGAGAGTGATAAGTTAAATACTAAAGCTGAACAAAACACTACAGCTAAAACTACTGATAGTAATGAAAGTTTAGGTGAAGACAAAATAGATGATTACGATCCACTTAAAACTGATAATAAGGAAGTAATCGATTCTATTTTAAAGAGGGCTGAACAAAATAAGCCATCACTATTCTCAAATAGTTATGACTCTTTAAAGAGTGAGCAAAATACCAATATCACTTACACCAATTATCAAAAGCAAAATATTAGCTCTAAGATTTTAAATGATCTTATTCCTAAAAATGAGCTTGAAGAAAGTGTGGTACCTTCTGATACAAAAGGAAAAGGTCAAGATTTAAGTACTATTACTCAAGATGATAGTATTGATGATATCACTATTAACTCAATTCCTGATAAAACTGCAGGAGCTGCAGTTATTACTAATGGTAATAGTGAACCAATACCTAATCAATCAGTAGTTGATGAGGTTGCTCCAATTCAAGAGAAGTCTTCCCTATTCTCAAAGATTGCTTCTATTTTTGGTGGTAAAAAGAATGCTGTCAAAAATGAGCCATCTGAAACTAATCAAAATATAGCAATCAACCAAAATCTGTTGTTGACTTTAAGTGCCATAGGTTCACCATTAGTTAGCTATATGGCAGCTTTAAAACAGCAGATTGGTAATACTAATTTACCAGACACGCTAAGAAATGAAGCTCAAAAGTTTTTAGACAAATTACAAGAGCCTGTCAAGGATTTACCATCTGTAACTAATTGGCTTACCTTTACTCAAGTGCCAATGTCACCTACCACCCCACAAGCACTAGCTTTGCATCAGTGGGCTTTCTTATTGTTATCTATTAGATTCTCTCAATTAGGCAAATCTATTGATAGGTTATTAAAGAAAGGCTCTTCAAATGAAGGCAAAGAA
>JAEWPL010000030.1 GCA_023460615.1 Pseudomonadota bacterium
GTTGCCGTTCTCGTCGTAGGAAACCTCCACGCCGATACCGGCCAGTTCCTTGGCCGCGGCGTACCAGGTGCCGTAGTAGCCGGCCTCGTAGGCCTTGGCCAGCAGCTCGTTGACCTTGGCGGTGAGGGCATCGCTGCCCTTCTTCAGCAGGATCACGTTGTTCTCTTCGTCGGAGGTGACGACGAACCCAAAGCCGCTCTTGATGATGTCGGGGTTGTTGGAGATGATGGCATCGGCATTGCCGTCGGCCACGGCCATTACATCAAAGTCGCCGTTCTTCAGCTGCATCAGGCCGGTGGTCAGGTCGGCAAACACAACGAGCTCGGTGTCGGGCAACTGGTTGGTGCAGAGGTTGGCCTGCAGAGAGGCGGCCTGGGCGCCTACCTTCAGACCGGCAAGGGACTCGGCAGTGGTGTACTTGCCTTCGTTGCCTGCCTTGGTGATCAGAACCTGCTCGGTCTCATTGTCACCGGCGTAGTAGAAGTCGGACAGGTTGTAGTTCTGGGCCCGCTCCTCGGTCTTGGAGAAGCCGGAGATGGACATATCCACGGTACCCATTTCCACGGCGGTCTGGCAGGCACCGAAGTCCATGGGCATGATTACCAGCTCCAGACCCAGCTCAGTGGCGATGTAGTTCGCCAGAGTTACGTCGAAGCCAACATACTGCTCCTGGCCGGACTTGGAAGGATCGACGAACTCCATGGGCGAGAAGTCAGGGGACATGGAAACAGTCAGCTTACCGGGCGTTACAAGGTCCAGCTCGTTGGCAGGCGCATCGGTCTTTGCGCCGCAGCCGGCGAAGAGGGACAGCACCATCATGGCGGCGAGGATCAGAGTCATCAGCTTTTTCATAATATTCTCTCCTTTTCTCATGCTCCCCGATCCCGGGGGAGGCGGGGTTGATTGATGAGTGAATTATACTGCGTATATTATACAATGTCAATTGGAAATAAATACAATAGAAAAGAAAAGATTTGGATATCAGTTGTGGAATAGTCCAAGAATATTCAAAATAGAATGGAATATACGTATATTCAGAGGGGATATTCAGAAAAGGAACCTGCGGGGAAATGTATAATATGCAGAATATTTGAATGAAAATGATTGGGCACAGCCACCGCCCGGGCAGGAAAACAGAGCGACAAATTGTTCTTTGAAATATTGCAGCGCGAAGCGCCTTGGCTTCCCCCGGGGGGAAGCTGTCATGCGAAGCATGACTGATGAGGATCGGCGAAATCTGTTTTCTTCCCACGCAGTCCGGAAATGAGCACATGTTTGGACCTATTCCGAACAATTTGCGTGCATATGGTAACGAAGCTGTCGCCGTTCCTCATCCGCCCCTGCGGGGCACCTTCCCCCCGGGGGAAGGTATTTTCGCAAGCACTTAGACTTTCAAACACCAATTTGCCTGTCCGAGCGGTGTGGGTTGGTCATTGACGCTTTGAGGCGTTTCGGGTATAATGGGGGCGAAAAGCTTACTTCCGGGGAGGGAACCGACTATGAAAACCAGCGTGAAGGAAATGGACTACGATCTGGTGGCGGCGCTGCCGGCCAGAGCGCACGTTCTGCCGAAAAAACCCAACCTCTTTTTCCGGAGCCTGATCCGGGGGCTGTCGGCCTTCGGACTTTTGGGAACACATTTTACATATTCTATGGAGAGAATGGACAAAATCGGGAAGGGGGAGCCCTGTCTGATTCTGATGAACCATTCCTGCTTCCTGGATCTTCAGATTGTGAGCCGGATTTTCTACCCCCGGGACTACTGCATCATCTGCACCTCCGACGGGTTCGTGGGGATGCGGGGCTGGATGGAGAAGCTGATGCGCGCCATCGGCTGCGTACCCACCCAGAAGTTTGTCACGGACCTGCGGCTGGTGCAGGATCTGGAATACTGCCTGAAAACCCTGAAAACCAGCGTGCTCATGTACCCCGAGGCCAGCTACTCCTTTGACGGCACGGCTACGCCCCTTCCCAGGAAGATGGGTGTCTTGCTCAAAAAGCTGGGGGTCAGCGTGGTGATGGTGGAGACCTTCGGGGCCTTCTCCCGGAACCCGCTGTATAACGAACTGAAGGTGCGCAAGAGTGTCCCGGTTTCCGCCCGGGTGCGCTGCTTGTACACCAAAGAGGAAATCCGGGAGAAGACGGTGAAGGAGCTGTCCGACGGTCTGGACGAGGCCTTCTCCTTTGACCACTTCCGCTGGCAGCAGGAGCAGGGGCTTGAGATCCGGGAGGATTTCCGGGCTGACGGCCTCCATCGGATTCTGTATAAATGCCCCCACTGCGGCGCGGAGGGGGAAATGGTGGGCAAGGGCACCATGTTAACCTGTGGGCACTGCGGCAAGCAGTGGGAGCTGACCGAGCTGGGGCAGATGCGGGCCCTGGAGGGACAGACGGAATACCCCCACATCCCCGACTGGTACGATTGGGAGCGGGACCAGGTGCGGCGGGAAATTCTGGAGGGCACCTACCGGCTGGACACGGAAGTGGACATCGCCGTGCTGGCGGACTATCAATATATATATAAGGTAGGGCAGGGCAGGCTTGTCCAGACCAAAGAGGGCTTTCGCCTGACGGGCTGTGACGGCAGGCTTGACTATGCGCAGAAGCCCATGGCCTGCTACAGCCTGTACGCGGACTACTACTGGTATGAAATCGGGGATATGATCTGCATTGGCGACAACGAGCGGCTCTACTACTGCTTCCCCAAGGGAGCCACCCCGGTGGCCAAGGCAAGGCTCGCCGCAGAGGAGCTGTACAAGCTGTGCAAGGCAAGAGCCCTGTGAGCGTAGGGAAATGACAAATTGGTGTTTGTCGGGCTGTGCCTCGATTACCTGTCATTGCGAACCAGCGCGCACGCTGGTGTGGCAATCCCCCGGTTAGAGGAAAATGTTTCGACGATTGCCCTACAGAGTAGGATAATGTGGCGATTTTGGTGGTAATCGTTACCTGATTCCTTTCAACGGGGGGATTGCCACACCAGTGTGCGCACTGGTTCGCAATGACAGCAAGAACGTACAAACACCAATTTGTCTGTCCTGTGGGGTAGAGGCGCATTTATGGGAAAAACTTTAGGATTTTGCCGAAAGTTGTCTTATTGCACAAAAAAGAGACCGTGATTATTCTTTGATTGTACAAAACAATGAAAACCTAAAAAACATTTGACATCCTACGGCGGACACGATATTATATAACATATTTATTCGTGCATCTGCGGCCAAAAACGGGATATCCCGTTTTTCCATGGGAAAAATCTTTCTCATGATGGGCTTTGGAGGCAACGAATAAATGAATTTTCAAAGGAGGAAAAGAAATGAAGAAGTTTTTGGCACTGCTGCTGGCTCTGACGATGATCGCCTCTCTGGCCGCCTGCGGCAGCAAGACCGAAGCTCCCGCCACTACCACCGCTGCGACGGAAGCTCCCACTACCGAAGCTCCTGCAACCACCCCCGCTGCGCCTGCTGTTCCCAACAGAGCCATCCTTGGCAGCTCCACTGAGCTGAGCGGCGACTTCCGTTGGCCCGGTTTCGGCGGCAGCTCCGCCGGCGCTTCGGACCAGGACATCGGCCGTCTGACTGTCGGTTACTCCACCATGGAGACCAACCAGGGCGGCGCTTATGTCTGGAACGAGACCGTTGTGAAGAGCCACAGCGAGACCGAGAATGAGGATGGCACCTACACCGTGACCATCGAGCTGAACGAGGGCCTGACCTTCAGCGACGGCACCCCCG
>JAEWPL010000031.1 GCA_023460615.1 Pseudomonadota bacterium
ATGCTCACCCAGTCTCAAGATTTGTGGCTGAGTTTATTGGTGATGTAAATATCTTCCCAATTCGTGTAAAGCCAACTGGCGGTTGGGGCAGTACCGATTTCCCAGGTCAACTCTTTAAGGTTGAACCTCATGGCGACGATTTAGAAGGTTACATTATTGTAAGACCTGAAGCCTTAAAACTTGTAAAAGATGATACTCAAGTAGATAACGTTATTGAGTGTAAGGTTTTAAACCAATTTTCCCTAGGCTCACGATCTCAATTCCAATTAGCCTGTGGAAAAAAGGAAATTACTTTAGAGCTACCTCGTAGCGAAGTAGATCTAAATAGTGTAGGTAAAACCATCAAGATTGGTTGGAATGCTCAAGATGCTATCTTTGTTACGGAGTAACGATTATGACTAAATTCTCTGTTCAAAAAATTAAAAGCTCTTTTACAGAGTTTATAAGCTCAAAAGGCGGAAAGTGCGCCTTGCCGGTTTATAACCTATTAACTTTAGGATTTGTAGCTCCACTATTTATGGTGCTAGGTTTCTCCTTTGCAACACCTCGCTCCTTTAGTGCTTTTACATCTTTTTCACTAGATAACTTTATCCAGATCTTTGACGGATCAACCTCTGTTTGGAGATCTTTTGTGTGGTCAATTGCTCTAGCTGCTTTTGTAACCGCAATTTTAGCCGTGGTTTGCTATCCTGTAGCGGTTGGAATGGTAAGAATATTTGGTTCAAAAACCTCTACTTTTATTAGTATCTTGTTTGTGTTCCCTTTATTCGTATCAGAAAACGTAAGATTATATGGCTGGATCTTGTTCTTTGGTAAAAACGGTGTTTTAGATGGTATTTGTAAACTATTAGGTTTCCACGGTCCTGATATTCTATTTACTCCAGGAATGACCGCTATGGGTCTTGCCTACTCCTATCTTCCATATATGCTCTTCCCTGTAATCATGGGTGTAGCTCTTGTACCAAAGGATTTAATCACCGCAGCTCGTGATTTAGGATCTTCAAGACTTCGTACTTGGTGGCAAATTGAATTACCACTTGCTATGCCAGGTGTGCTAATTGGTATGTTACTAACCTTTGTATTAGCTACAGGCTCAATGTCTGAATCAAAGATCTTAGGTGGTCAATCAATTATCGTAATCACTAACGATATCGATGTATCCTTTACATTCTCTCAAAACTGGCCTCAAGGTGCAGCTTTAGCTGTGGTTCTAACTCTGATTATTGGCTCCCTTACCCTATATGCCTTTAAGAAGATTGATTTAGATAAACTTATGGGTCGTTCATAGGAGGCTTATATGGAATATACAAAACAAGGTAGACGCAACCGTACCCTTATCATTATTTGGACTATATTTGTAATTGCATTTATCTATTTACCTGTGATTTGTGATGCTTTATCCTCCATCTCAAAAGGTAGATACTTCATGTTCCCAATCAAGAAATTTAGTTTAGATTGGTGGAGCAAAACAGCAAACTCTATAGAAATTAGCTCACTTGTAAGCAACTCTCTTTTAATTGCTTTTGTGGTAACTATTCTAAGTACTGTAATTGCATTCTGTGGTGCTTTAGCTTTTGCTAGATTCTCTTGGAAAGGTAAAAAATTATTCCAAAAGATCATTTTATTGCCAGTGTTTTTTCCTCAACCTGTACTAGGTCTTGCCCTATTACTTTGGTTTAACGCCATTGGTATTAACCTATCTTGGCAAACAGCTGTATTTGCTCACTTAGTATGGATCACCCCTGTGGTAACTCTAGTGATTGCCATTCAAGTCTACGGATTTGATCCTACCCTTGAAGATGCAGCTAAAGATTTAGGAGCAACTCCATTCCAAATCTTCTACCGCATCACCTTACCTCTGTTATGGCCTGGTGTATGGTCAGGAATGCTATTTGCCTTCCTACTATCTTGGGGTAACTTCCCATTATCTTTGTATACCACAGGTGTAGATAACACTGTTCCTAAGTGGTTATACTCAAAGATGGTTGCAGGTTATACTCCTATGGTTCCAACCTTAGGTACAATGAGTACTCTAGGTGCTGCAGGCTTAATGCTAGTAGGTGCACTTACTGTATATATGATGCATCGCCGTCAAGGCAGAGCTTAATACAGCTAGAAAAATAAAGCGGTGACCATTATAATGATTTTGCTTAAGGCACCGTTTTATATCATTAGGCAATTTGAGGATCTGAAAATGGATCTAAAAAGAAATAAATTAACTAAACCTGAAAGACAAAAACTCATTACAGATAAACTAAAAGAGCAGCCAGCACTTAGAGTTTCAGAGTTATCTCAAGACATTGGCGTTTCTACAGAAACTATTAGACGCGATCTTGATGAGCTTGAAGCCCAAGGTTTAATTAGTCGCACTTATGGTGGTGCAGCCCCTGCTTTAAATAAAGAGCCTTCTTTTAAGCAAAGAGAACTTATCAATGCTAAGCAATATGAAATCATTGCTAAAGCTTGTTGCCACTATGTTCAAAACGGTGAAGTGCTAATTCTTGGAAGCTCTGTAACTACTTTACAAGTTGCTATAAGACTTGCAGCTGAGAAAAAAGATCTTTGCGTGTTTACTGATTCTTATGCGATTGCCTCTGCCCTATCCTCAAATAACACTATAAAAGTTCACCTAGCACCAGGATCTTATAACGATGATGAAAATTGTGTCTATGGACCTGAGACCATTAACTACTTTGTTAACATCTATGCTAATAAAGCTATTTTAGGAGCTACTGGTTTGAATCAGAATGGTGTTTCAAATGTCGATCTTGAGATTGGAGAAACATATAAAGCTATGGCAAGATGTGCAAGCGAAACTATCATCGTCGCTGATAGCTCAAAGATTGCAAGAAATGCTATTTCTCTATACTTACCATGGACTAATGTAGATAGACTAATAATCGATAAACCACCTTTTGATGAAGGATTGGTTGTAGGTTTAAAACATGGTAATGTTGAGGTTACCATCGCCTCTGAATCTAGTTGGTCTTTCTAACAAGGCTCTCCTTTAGGAGAGCTACTATGAACTAGATTTTCTCTTTAGCATAAGCTTTGTATGCTTCATATTCGCTATCTTTAAAGCAAGCTAATGTAACTGTAAGTGGAGCTTTGTGCTGTTTTAAATAAGTTTCAATACTATCTATAGCAACTTTAGCGGACTTTTTTATAGGACAGCCATAAACCCCAGCACTTATGCAAGGAAAAGCTATGGAACTAAGCTTTTTCTCCTCTGCAAGCTTTAAACACTCAAGATAGCAACTTTCAAGTAGACTTTCCTCATTTTGATCTTGTCCAAAAATAGGTCCTACAGTATGTATGATCCATTTTGCAGTAGTTAGGTTATAAGCTTTAGTAATTTTAGCTTTACCAGTTTGACAACCATGCAAAGTGCGACATTCTTCTAAAAGCTTTGGACCTGCTGCTTTATGGATAGCTCCATCAACACCACCTCCGCCTAATAAAGAGTGATTAGCTGCATTTACAATGGCATCAGCATTAACCTCTAACACACTAACCTTTTTAATTTCGATGACACTTTGTCCAACTAAAAGCTTAAGATCTTCCATTTCTTGATCCTTTTTAAGTAAATTTCTTTTATTTATTGTAGAGTTTTTGCCTCAAAAAATTCAGTACTAGTTCATATTCTTGTGATTACTTTTATTTCTTAATCCTTTTGAGAGTAAAATAATTCTGACTGTAAAGCTTACTTAGCTTTGCAACAGTTCCTGTAAAACAATTAAATTCTTTTTTGAGATTTATATTATGAACAAATTAGCATCTGTTATCGCTGTTTCACTTACAGCCCTTACTTTAACTGCTTGCGGTGGCGCAAAGACTCCTGAGGATACAGCTACAGCTTTTGTAAAAGCTGCTTATACAAATGATTCTAAAGCTGTGCTAGATATGCTTTATGTTGATGAGAATGCTGATGATGAAACTCAAGCTGCTGTTAAAGGCAAAATTGAGCAACTAGTTGATGCACAAACTAAAAAGGCTGAAAAGGCTTGTGGCGGTTTTGATGGTGCAGAAGTTGTAGGTTCTGAAGTTAAAGATACTGAAGCTACAGTAAAGGTAAAAGTTTCTATGAAAAAAGCCTGTCCTTTTGCCAAGACCGAGAACATCAAACTTGTAAAAGTAAAAGATGCGTGGAAAGTTAATCTTTAATGCTTAAGGTTACCTCCATTTTAAAGCCTAGCGCTAAAGTACTCGTGATTGTACTCTGCCTAGGCTTTTGTATCTTCTCGTTAATTAAAAACGCTAACCCTTACTTTGATACCAACAAGCTACCTAAACTTCAAATTGGCGATTTAGTCCTAAGAAAAGGTACTGTACTAGACAGTGCTATCATTACGCATTTAAGTAAAAGTAATTACTCTCATATTGGCATTATCACAGATCTTTTTCCTCAAATTATGGTAACTCACGCTACCACTGATGATGAGTTAACCCACCGTGATGCGGTTGTAACTACACCTTTAAAACTGTTTTTAGCAAAAGCTTATTCTAAAAAAATAGCTATCCTTAGACTTAATTTTATTGAGGATAAAAAGGCAAAACTTATTGTGGATAAAGTAAAGCAAAAGTTAGGTTATCCTTACTATATTACAGGAGATAAAAACTCTCCTAAAAAGCTATATTGCACCACTCTTTTAGATGATGCTATCAAAGAGGTATATCCTAAGTTTTCCCTTCAATATCAGCATATCAATCAACCAATTTTTAAAGGCGACTATCTTTTTGTAGAAACTTTCTTCCAAATTAAAGACAAAACCTTGCTCTATCAACAGTAATTTCAAAATTTTGAAGCATAAAATATACAAATCTAATCGTCGCTTAAAAAAACATGGTATATAATAACTAGTTCGACAAAAATTAGGAGCTAGGTATTATGGCAAGCATCAGACCTCGTGAAAGATCAGCAATTATTCAATCTCTACGTGCAGGCGTTACTCCAAGAGTAGGTCTTGAGTATATTCAAGTAGGTAGAGTTAATGAGGTAAAAGCCTTAAATCAAGATCTTGATAATATTGCTGAAGGTGGTGGTGCTTTTAGAATTATCGTAGGCGATTTTGGTGCTGGTAAATCTTTCTTTTTACAGCTAATTCGCTATATTGCCCTTGAAAAAGGACTAGTCGTAATCAATGCCGATTTATCTCCTGACAGAAGATTATTTGCCTCTACAGGTCAAGCTCGTAACTTATACAAAGAATTATCAAGAAATTTAGCTACAAGAGCCCATCCTGAAGGTAATGCGATGGTTTCTATTGTAGAAAAATTCATCTCAGAGCAGCGTCGTATTGCCGAAAAAGAAGGTAAAGATGTTGAGCGTGTAATTAAAGATAAACTAAACTCCTTATCAGAGCTTGTTGATGGCTATGACTTTGCTCATGTAATTGCTCAATATTGGAAAGCCTACAACGAGGATAATGAAGATCTTAAGAATAATGCAATTCGCTACTTAAGAGGCGAATACACCACTAAAGCAGATGCTAGACGCGATCTTGGGGTAAGAGCTATTGTAGATGATTCTAACGTTTATGATCACATCAAATTATTAGCTCGTTTTGTAACTCAAGCAGGCTACAAAGGTTTACTTGTTAACCTTGATGAAATGGTAAATCTTTATAAACTTCCATCTCAAAGAGCCCGTAGCTCTAATTATGAGCAAATTCTACGTATCCTAAATGACTGTTTACAAGGATCAGCTGAACACATGGGATTCTTATTAGGTGGTACTCCAGAGTTTTTAATGGACCAAAGAAAAGGCTTGTACTCTTACGAAGCTCTCCACTCAAGACTTGCTGAAAACACCTATGCAAAGATTGCAAATGTAATTGATTATCACAGTCCTGTATTACTACTTAATAACCTCTCCCCTGAGGAGGTTTACGTGCTACTTTGCAACATCAGAAATGTATTTGCTAATGGTGATAAAGCTAAATACATTCTTCCTGACGAAGCTTTACAAGAGTTCTTAGTACACTGCCATAAAAATATCGGTGATGCTTACTTTAGAACTCCTCGTAACACCATTAAAGCTTTTGTGGATTTACTCTCTGTAGTTGAGCAAAACCCAGAGTTAAATTGGAAGACTCTTATCGGTAGTATCCAAATTGATAAAGAAACAGATGGAGAATCTTTAGTATCTCTAGATCAGGAGGATACCACCATAAGCACCGTTATCAAACAAGGTGAACAACCTCAAAATAACGCTAAAGATGATGACGATGACGACAATTTAACTTCCTTTACTTTATAAGATAAACAATGAGTGATAACGTTGTAGCTTTATTAGATCCAGCTCTCCAAAGATTCATGTACAAAAAGAATTGGCAAACTCTATTGCCAATTCAACAGGATTCTATAAAACCAATTCTTGAAAGAAAAACAGACGTTATCATCTCTGCTTCAACAGCTAGTGGTAAAACTGAAGCTGCTTTTCTCCCTGCCCTTACAGCTATCAATAAAACTAAAGATTTAAGTGGTGTAAGAATTTTATATGTAAGCCCACTTAAAGCTTTAATTAACGATCAATTCCGTCGTCTTGAGGAAATGACCGAGTTTTTAAATATTAAAGTAACTCCTTGGCACGGGGATGTAAGCGCAAGCAAGAAATCAAAACTTATGAATACCCCTCAGGGTGTCATGCTTACCACTCCTGAGTCACTCGAATCTTTACTGATTAACCACAAGCAGTGGATTAAAGATTCAATGCAAAACCTCTTTTATG
>JAEWPL010000032.1 GCA_023460615.1 Pseudomonadota bacterium
TCATCTTAACAGTCATTGAAATCATTTGTGTTGATACTTTGTCGAATTCTGTTATCTTTGTGTTCTTAATTGCAACAAGTTTATCTAAAATTTTGCAGAGATTTGTAAGTTCAGAACTGTGTAATGCTGGATTGTCTTCATGCATATTTTTCATAACGTCGATGTGATTACATAACATATCAATAGCTTTTTCAATACCAACATTTTCTTTTTCTATTTCTTCTGAATTCTTCAATATTTTATCAATGTAAATTTCATATTTGATATATATTTCAATTAACTTACCTATATCTAAACCAGTTAGTTGTGAACATAAACTGAAATCTAGCTCTGTTGAAATCAGTAGGTTTTGAACTAATATCTCGCTGGCTGAACTCATTCTCCCTGTTTCATCAAGTTTGATCTTGATACATTGTGGAGATAGTTTCTTTAGCTGTTTTTTACTCAACATAGCCATCATCCTCCTTATTGTACATGAATCTTATTGGTTTTACTATTAAATTATAGAAAATTATCATTAAAAATCTTAAAAACCAACTATTCATCTATATGTAATTGTTCTATAAAATATTTTTTAAATTTAATTAAACCGATAAGTTCTGGAATTGTTATAATTAACAATATTAAGAATGCTGCAAAATCAGAAGAAGTTAATGTTATATCAATATATTTTCCAATTATAACTAATCCCATTCTTGCTATAGTAAATCCTAAATAAGAGGCTAAAGTAATTCTGAGCCATTTAACATCAACCCACATTGAAACAATTATAAGTGCGTGGATAAACATTGAATGAAAATAATGCGAGCTCCAATCGAATGTAAATAAATTGAGTATATTCTTTTCGTAAATATCAGCAGCCAAACATAATATAATGAATATTGAAGCTGCTACTGTGGTAACTATTTTAAGCGGTAGTTGTTTCATCTTTATCACCTCTAATTAAATGTAAAAATTCTTCAAGTTTTCTTTCTTTGATTTTGTTGGAATCTCCTTTGATTACAGCATCTAAATATTTATCGAATAAAATTCCGATTTCTTTGATTGCTTTATTATAACCATATTCAACTCCATCGTAATATCCTTTTGATGGTTTACGTTCAACATCAAGACCATCTTTTCCTTCTCCTTGAGAGCCAGATGTTTTGTTTCTTAATTGATATCCTAAGTTTGCATACTTCTTAATATAAACTTGTTCAGCTTCATCTAATTGATCTTCTTTGCATCTGATTATCTCTTTTATTTTCCAGCCAAACGGGCCGTTTAAGCCATGTTTTTTAAGAGATAGATCAATATGTTGAAAACCTGTCAAATGTTGCCCTAAACGCTTTAAAACGTCTTTTGCTTGCCCTATATAAGAATACTTGAAACCATTCTCATCTTGTCTTATTAGAACATAAATTCCAGAGTAATGATCTAATGTTGGATATATTGTTTTCCATTTTAATTCGCTATTTCTTGCAATAGCATAAACCTGTTTCATATTTGCCATTTATTATTCTCCTTTTTGTAAATAAAAAAAACTATAGCAGCAATTACTATAGCTTTATTTTGAACAACATTAATTGCTTACATATATGCTCATCTATAACAGAAATTGTTCGGTGAGCGGTATATTTCTAGGTATATATACCTTTGTGATTCTTTGAGAACCTGTTCTGACCTTATATACAATATCTGAACCTGTTCTGAACAACATAGAGCTGAAGATGTGATCTGAAGCGAAGCTTTAGTCATCATCTGATAGCTCCTACCCTCAGCAAAGTGGTTGGTAAGGAGAAGCTCCTTACGTACAATATCTTAATATAGTCTGAACATATTCTATATATCTTATTGATATATCTTTATTAGTATCTGAATATAGTTTATATATTATACTGAATATTCTTTATATATTGAATATACATTATCTGAATATATTTTATATTATATCTGAATATTAGTTTATACAGTATTTGAATATTATATATATCTTTATATTATTGAATATTCTTTATATTATATTATATTATATATATATATTCTGAATATTTTATATATATATATATATATATTATATATTATTTGAATATTATATATTATATATTTATAGTATATATTATATCTATATTATATATATAGAATATTATTTATTCTATATATATTCTATATATTATATATATTATATATTATAATATAACTCTATTATACCTTTTATAGACCCTACGCTAGCTAAAAGAAATTATGAAAAATCATAATAAAATCTTTTTTCCTGCTAAAACGTAGGGTCCGCCAATTATTTTTCTTCCTTAGGGTCTTGTCGGGAATATGCAATTTAACGTGTTTTTCCAAATGCAAACGATACAGTCTTTCAACTAATAGTCCGTTCGTATATGAGAAGGTTCACTCATATATTACTTAGCTCAACCATGTCTCTATTGTCGCCTATCGGCACATGGTCCCTGTTTTATATTATACCATCCCAGAGACGCTACCCTAAGGACTTACAAATTAGATTCATACGTCAAGTATTGCCGAATATTTTCTAGTCATCGGTTGCTTGACTAACCGGCGATAGCGGGCTGCAGTTAATTTCCTCTCCATTCCGGTCGGTACTTTAGTTCGCAGACATAACGTCCAGTCGTTCATAATTCTCTAATCTTGAGTATTATATAATATTCTATAATTAATTGTTAGTAGTTTTATTTATTATTTTTAAAAATCATAATTATCTCAAAGTTGGGACTGATCAGTACAATTAAAGGCAGAAAGGAATCAATTATGTTTGGAGGAAAATCTGACCAGCCCCTGGAGGAGAATAATGATGAAATAAAAAATCATCAATGAGACCATAAATGATCTCTTAATAAATTGTTCTATGTTTCATTAATAAAAATAAAAAAAAATATATATATTATAATTTAGCACGAAGAAGGAGATGCATTTTTTAATAAAATAAAATAATTTATAGAACAATATATTATCATAGATAGTTCATAGTATAGGAGGTGAATATAAAATGACAAAAGATGAACTAAATAAATTAGAAAAAATTACTTTTACTGAAGAGATACCATTACTTGATGAGCTATATATTGTTGTATCAAACAAGAAACACGATAGCGGCTATAAAATGTATAAAATTTATGGTATTGCTTATGGAAATAACAGTGAAATAACTTATGCTAAATGTTTAAGTGAATGGGCTGATGTAATACATATAATTCCTACATGTTTAAATGAATGGAATAACCAGTATTTACCTTTATTATCAATAGATAGCATAGAAACTGATTCGATTCGTATTTTTGTTCGTTTAGCAAAAATCAAAGTAAACTATAATTTATCTACTTTTGAATTTGAGATTGTTAAATAGAAAGGAGGTGATGAAAAATGACTAAAATATTTAATAATTTGGATGAGATAAAAAAATATTATGATGAAAAGACGAATACTTATATATTTAAAGAATATGGTATGTACATAGATCTGGTTGTATTCAACTTTGATTTAAATGCAAAATCTAATATTTATGCTCGGAACATTTATGCTAGGAATATTAACGCTTTGAATATTAATGCTAGAGATATTTATGTTTGTTATCTTAATGCTAATGATATCAAAGCTCACGATATTAGTACGGCGAGTATTAATGCCGATAATATTGATTATTATGCTGTGTGTTATGCTTACGAAAATATAAAATGTAATAGCATCAAAGGCAGAAAATACAACGCAAAACATTTTGTTTTAGATGGAAAGGTGGAGGTGGAAAATGACAAATA
>JAEWPL010000033.1 GCA_023460615.1 Pseudomonadota bacterium
CCACAAAGTAAAATTTATAAACGAGGCACTGTTTTTTATTCAAAGGATGCAGCAAAAACATCAAAAAATGATCTTACCTACTTAGGCTCTTGTACTGTATTACTAGTGTTTTTACTTATTTTTGCTATTTTCAGGACTCTTAATCCTGTAGTTTTAGCCTTACTTTCAGTTACTTTTGGACTTGTAGCAGGCTCTTTTTTAGTAGTTTTTTGCTTTAACAGTGTTAACTTAATTGTTATTGGTATGTGTTTAAGTATCATTGGCGTGGTTTTAGACTACTCTACTTATTACTTAACCTTAAGACTTAATTTTAGTGGGCAAGAAACCTCTTTTGAGACTATCAAAAGAATGCAAAAGCCTTTGATTATTGCAGCTGCAACAGATGTGATTGCTTATTTAATTATCTTACTCTTCCCACTTGAGCCACTAAAACAATTAGCTTTATTCTGTATTGGAGCTATAACCTACTCTTGTTTATTTGTAGTCTTAGTTGAGCCTTATTTGTGCCAAAACACCAAAACAGTTAGTTTGCCACTACCAAAGGTTATAAATCTTTATTTGAAGCTAGCTTCAAAAAAGACTTTTTCAAATACTCTAATCATAGCTTTAGTAGTAATTTCAGCAATTGGCTTATTTAAGCTAAAGGCAAATGACGATCCTGCTTTATTACAAACTCTAAATCCTGCTTTAAAACAGCAAGATGACTTTATAAGTAAGTTATTAAATACTAAAAACTCTCAAAAATTTATTATCGTTAGTGCTAATACTTTTGAAGAGTTACTTTATAAAAATGAGCTTGTAAAAGCCAAATTAGACAAGTTAATTGAAAATAAAGCTGTAAAGTCTTACAAGACTTTACCTTTTAACAGTCAAAAAACACAACAACAGGATTTAGAGCTGTTACAAAATAATACTAAAGTGCTACAAGATAAACTTTCAAAAATGCACCTTAATTTAAGTTTTAAAGATTATCAAGGACAGATCTTTGATGAAGCAAAATTCTTTGATAGTGCATATTTTAAGTTATATGAGCAAATGCTACTAGTAAAGAACGGTACTTGCGCTTTAACGATTATCTTAAATGAGGTTAATAATGGTGCTTTAATTAAAGAAGCTATAGAACCAATTGAAAACACCCTATATCTTGATAGACACGAGGATTTAACCAAAGCTTTTGCTTATCTTAGAGAGCTAATTAGTTTTGTAGTATTAAGCTTTATTGCGGTTATCTTAGTTATAAGCTGCATAAGATTAAAACTAAGATTAGGCCTGATAGCTACAGTATTTTCAATTCTCACACTGACTACTGCTCTTACAGCGCTTGCATTTAGTGGCTTACAACTAAATTTATTTTCACAATTAGCTTTAATCTTAGTACTAGGTATCGGTATTAACTATGCCATCTTCTTTACTAACAATAACGAGATTGAAAAGGTAAGTTTAGTGGCAATTGCAACTGCTCTTTTAACCACATTACTTACTATTGGTATTTTAATCTTTAGTAGCGTTGCTGCTATACAAGGTTTTGCTATTGTGTTATCAACAGGCATCATGACTGCATTTTTACTTGCAACTATTTTAAAAAACTATGCTAAATAAACTTATACTGTTTTTTTCAATTCTAATTACTCTAGCTTGCACAGCCTGTAGCAGTTCAAGTACAGAAAGTGCTGAGACTCAAAAGGTATTTTTAGAGCCTAATCAGAGTGTGGTACTACCTAAGTTTTATTATCAGGATAAGCTTAGTTTAAAGCAGCTTATGACTACAACTTATCAGGGAAAAACTCACAGTCTTATTGTTTTTTTAAATTTAGATAAAGATTTTATTGAAATTAAAGGTATGTCTACAAGTTTTATTAACTTGTTTTCGGTAAAATATCATAATGAAATTATCGATACTAAATATTATGTTCCAAAGTTATTATTACCCTCTGTAGAGCAAGTTTTGCTAGATATAATGCTTTGTTTTGAAGACGATAGTAAAATTAGTCAATTTTTACCAACAGGTTATAAGCTAATTACTTCAGACAAATCTAGAGAGCTTTTAAATAATAACGACAACTTGATTTACAAGATAAGCTATGAAAAGCTTAAAGAACACAATTTAGCAGTAAAGTTAACTAATAACGCTTTTAACTATACCATAACTATAAAGTACTTATGATTTATATAAACGATTTTGCCTCAATCAGCGCTTTAGGCTCTAACAGCGATGAGATTACTTATAACTTATCTCACCCTAATCAAATCTTACTTACAAAAAGAAATGATCTATTATTAAATCAAAAAGAGTCTTATTTTGGACAAGTAAAAGCTACCTTACCCTCTCTTGAGGATTATCCTAAGCACAATACTCGCAATAATGCTTTTTTAGCTTATTTGTGCCAAGGCTTAAAAGAAAAAATTGATTACTTTATTGAAAAATATGGCAATCAAAGAATTGGAATCGTGCTTGGAACCTCAACCTCAGGCTTAAGTGAAACCGAAGTTGAAATAAAAAAATATTTACAAACCAACGTACATAGCCAAGACTTTTATTTCTCCATGCAAGAATTTGGTGATCCTGCGCTCTTTTTGGCACAACTCTTGGGTACAAAAGGAGTTTGTTACGCTATCTCCACTGCGTGCTCTTCAAGTTCAAAAGCTTTAGTTTCAGCTAAAAAACTTATTGAAAAAGATCTTTGTGATGTTGTGATAACAGGTGGTGCTGACACCTTGTGTGCTGTACCTATCAACGGTTTTGACAGTATGCAAGTATTAAGCACAAACCGTTGCAATCCTTTCTGTAAACACCGTGATGGTATCAATATTGGAGAAGCATCTGGTCTAATGATTTTATCAAAAGAGCCATCATCCCTAGCTTTAGTAGGTTGCGGTGAGTCTTCAGATGCCTATCATATCTCCTCCCCTGATCCTGAAGGAAAAGGTGCGATAAAAGCAATTAACATGGCTTTAAAGGATGCTAATTTAGCACCAAAAGATATCGGATATATCAATATGCATGGCACTGGCACCAAACTTAATGATGCCATGGAATCAAAAGCTGTGAATGCAGTGTTTGGAAATTCTGTACCATCAAGCTCTACTAAGTATTTAACAGGTCACACTTTAGGTGGCGCGGGTATCTTAGAAAGTTGCATTTTAGCTTACATCTTAAAATATGATCTTAATTTACCACCACAGGATTTTTCCTTTGATGAAATAGACGATACGCTTTTAGATTGTGGCATTTTAAAAGAAAGTGTTCCGCGTAAAACTAATTACCTAATGTCTAATTCTTTTGCTTTTGGTGGTAACAATACTAGCATTATTATAGGAAAAGTAGATGAGTAATTTGTATCTTGAGCCTAGTTGTTACCTTCCCCACAAAAAGCCTATGGTTTTAATTGATAAGGTGATAGAGGTAACTGACAACAGTGCTATTTGTCAAAGTTATGTCAATGAAAAAGGCTGTTTAGCTCCTTTTTTAGAAGGCAATGAGCTTCCATCCTTTTACATCATTGAGCTAATCTCACAAGCCATAGGTATTTGGTCTGGAGTTAAATCTAAACAAAATAATGTATCGATTCCACCTATGGGTATGGTGATTGGCTGTCGTGGTTTAAAGTGTACTGTAGATAAATTTTCCTACAACTCAACTTTAGATATCAAAATTAACAAAATTATAGAAGATGACTCTCTAGCTTCCTTTGATGGAACTATATCTGTTAATGGTACAGATTTAGGCTTTGGCACCGTCAATGTAGTTAGAGTAACAGATGATCAATTAAATAACCTATTTGCTCGCGATTAAAGAGGTATGATGAAAAGAGTATTAGTCACAGGCGCAGGCACCGGACTTGGTAAAGCCATTGCAATTGAACTTTGTAAAAACGATTTTGAGGTAGTACTACATTATCGCAGTAGTAAAAGCGGTATTGATGATGCTTTAAACCAAATCAAAGAACTTGGCAAAAAAGCAACCTCCCTTTGTTTTGATATTACCAACAGAGCTCAATGCAAAGAGATTTTAGAGCAAGATATTGAGCAAAATGGCTCTTACTATGGAATTGTCTGCAATGCAGGTATCACCAAAGATGCCGCTTTTCCGATGATGACCGATGACGATTGGGATAGCGTGGTAAGAACTAATATCGACGGTTTTTACAATGTAGTAAAACCTTGCATTATGCCAATGATTGCAGCTCATGAAGGTGGCAGAATTATTGCCATATCCTCAGTATCTGGCATTATGGGTAATCGAGGTCAAGTAAACTACTCTGCTTCAAAAGCAGCTTTAATTGGTGCGGTAAAAGCTTTAGCTTTAGAAGTTGCTAAAAGAAACATCACCGTAAATGCTGTAGCACCAGGTTTAATTGATACTCAAATGACCGAGCTTGATGAAACCGTTAAAAAAGAAATTTTAAAAATGATCCCATTAAAGAGAATGGGTAAACCTCAGGATGTTGCCGATACAGTAGCCTTTTTAATGTCTGAGAAGGCAAACTACATCACAAGACAAGTTATCAGTGTTAATGGAGGTTTACTATGAGCAAACGTGTAGTTATCACTGGTCGTGGTACAGTAACAGCTTTTGGGCAGACATGGGATGAGAATAAAACAAAAATTTGTGAGCTTAAAAATGCTGTTCGCCATATGCCTGAGTGGGAAAACATTGACGGCTTAATCACTAAGCTTGCAGCCCCTTGTGACAATTTTACAAGACCTGAAAGTTATACAAGAAAACAAACTCGCTCTATGAGTAGAGTGTCTTTGATGGCTACAAGAGCCTCAGAGCTAGCCTTACAAGAATCAGGTTTAATCGACGACAAAGAGTTTTTAAAATCAGGTAACTTCGGTATTGCCTATGGTTCATCCTTTGGTAGTGTGATGGCTGTAAAAGACTTTGCTACCATGCTAACTGACAATACTACAGGTGACATTAACGCTAACTCCTATGTTAAATTGATGCCACAAACCACTGCTGTAAATATTAGTATCTTTTTTGGCATTACAGGCAGAATTATTCCAACTTCCACAGCTTGTACCTCAGGCTCAATGGCTATAGGTTATGCCTACGAAGCCATTAAAAATGGCTATCAAGTTGCCATGGTAGCTGGTGGTGCTGAAGAGTTATCAGTTTGCGATGCAGGTGTTTTTGACACCATGTTCTCAACCTCCTCAAAAAATGATACTCCAAAGCTAACTCCAGCTCCTTTTGACAAAGACAGAGACGGCTTAGTAATTGGTGAAGGTGCTGGAACCTTAGTACTTGAAGAGTATGAGCATGCTAAGGCTCGTGGTGCTAAGATTTATGCTGAGATTATAGGATTTGCAACCAACTGTGATGCAACCCATATCACCTCCCCTAATGCTACCACTATCGAAATTTGCATTAGAGATGCGCTAAAGGATGCTAACCTATCAA
>JAEWPL010000034.1 GCA_023460615.1 Pseudomonadota bacterium
TTTCTTAGGCCGTTGCGATGGTGTTGAGTTCGAAGGCTGTAAGGCAGAGAACTTTGATATCGTTGTAGGTCAATCTCATATGATCCCAGGCTTCGTTGAGCAAATCAAAGGCCACAAGGCTGGTGACAAGTTCACTATCCAAGTTAAGTTCCCAGAGGAGTATCATGCTGAGAACCTAAAGGGTAAAGATGCTGAGTTCGACATCACTGTAAACTCTGTTTCAGAGCAGGTTTTACCAGAGTTAAACGAAGACTTCGTTAAGTTATTCGGTATCAAAGATGGTTCTTTAGATACCTTCAAGGCTGATCTTCGTAAGAACATGCAACGCGAGTTAGATCGTGCAACTTATGTTCAAAACAGAAGACAGCTATTTGATGCATTAAAGGCTCAATATGGTGATTTTGATGTACCAGAGGCTTTCGTAGCATCAGAGACTAAGCGTTTAGCTCAGAACTTTGAGAATCAAATGCGTATGTACGGTATGAAGAAGCTTCCTGCTTCATTCAAGGCTGACGAGATGTTCAAGGATGAGGCTGTTAAAGAGGCTCGTTTAGGTGTTATCGTTCGTCAAATCATGACTGAATTAGATTGCACTAAGCCAAATCCAGAGTATGTTGATGCTCAATTAAAGCAAATCTCATCTGCTTATGAAGATGCTGATGAAGTTATCGCTCAATTACGCAAGGATAAAGAGCAATTTGCTAATGTTGAAAACGCTGCTATCGAGGCAGAAGTTGTTGACAAGATCTTAGCAAAGGCTTGCGATGGCGAAGAGAAGAAGGCTTTTGACGAGTTAGTTGGTCGTCAATAATTTTTCATCTTTAGTCAATTATTTTTGATATTCAAAGCATTAGTAGGTAGAATCTACTAATGCTTTGTTTTACTATAGATAAGAAAATTATCCACAAATACTGTTTACTGCCAAGCTGTATTTCTTGATAGTTTTAATAATAAAAGCAATACATTTAACAAGGAGCTTTTGATTACATGTTTAATCGTGATGATGAATTTAGACTAGCTTCTGCATTAGTACCAACAGTTATTGAGCAGACTGCTCGTGGTGAGCGCGCTTTTGATATCTACTCAAGATTGTTAAAAGACAGAGTGATCTTTTTAACTGGCGAAGTTGAAGATCATATGGCTGATATTATCGTAGCTCAGCTATTATTTTTAGAGTCAGAAGATCCTGATAAAGACATCTATTTATACATTAACTCTCCAGGTGGTGTAGTAACAGCTGGACTTGCAATTTACGATACTATGCAGTACATCAAGCCTGATGTTTGCACTCTTTGCATGGGACAAGCTTGCTCAATGGGATCTTTCTTGTTAGCAGGTGGCGCTGAAGGTAAGCGATTTGCACTTCCAAATGCACGTATTATGATCCATCAACCATTAGGTGGTTTCCAAGGTCAAGCAACCGATATTATGATCCATGCTCACGAGACTCAAAGAATTAAACAAACTTTAAATAGTATCTTAGCTAAGCATACTAAGAAATCTTTAGAGCAAATCACTCAAGATACTGAGCGCGATAACTTTATGACTGCTCAAGAAGCTTTTGAATATGGTTTAGTAGATAAAGTGATCACAGATCGTACTCAAATGAAGGATAGTAAGGAGTAATACACATGGATGAGAAATCAAAGAGCAAGTGCCTCTTCTGTGGTGGCGAGTCATCACCTACTAGAACTTTAATTAGAGCACGAGATGGTATTTGTGTATGCTCTGATTGTATTACTAAGTGCTACAAGATGCTTGAGCAAAACGGTTTTGGTAAAGATAAAGATGAGCCAAAAGATGGCTTAGATTTAGACAATATCCCAACCCCTCATGAAATTGCTAAGCATTTAGATGAGTATGTCATCGGTCAAGACGATGCTAAAAAGGTATTGTCTGTAGCTGTTTACAATCACTATCAAAGATTACGCCATTCAAATAAGGATTCCCAAGTTGAACTTGGTAAATCAAATATTCTTTTAGTAGGTCCTACAGGATCTGGTAAGACCTTATTAGTTCAAACTTTAGCAAAGTTTTTAAATGTGCCGTTTGCAATCTCAGATGCAACTACCTTAACAGAGGCTGGTTACGTTGGTGAGGACGTAGAAAACGTAATTGTAAGACTATTACAAAATTGCGATTTTGATGTTGAGAAAGCACAAAAGGGTATTATCTATATCGATGAGATTGATAAGATTGCGCGTAAGAGTGAGAACCCATCTATTACCCGTGATGTATCAGGTGAAGGTGTGCAGCAAGCTTTATTAAAGCTTGTTGAAGGTACTGTAGCTTCAGTTCCACCTAATGGTGGCAGAAAGCATCCTCAAGAGAAAAACATCGAGGTTGATACTTCACAGATCTTATTTATCTGTGGTGGTGCTTTTGATGGTCTTGATAAGATTGTTGAAAAGAGAGTATCAAAGACAGCTACTATAGGCTTTGGTGGTACTGTTTATGGTAAGGATGACAAGTTGTCTTTATCAGATAAGTACAAAAAGGTTGAACCTGACGATTTAGTGAAGTTTGGTATTATCCCTGAGTTTGTAGGTCGTTTACCTGTAATTACAGCATTATCAGAGTTAAATCGTGAAGAGCTAATTAGAGTACTTCGTGAGCCAAAGAACGCTATCATCAGACAGTTTGAGGCTATGTTTAACTTTGAGGATGTTAAGTTAGAGTTTACTCAAGAAGCTTTAAATGCTATTGCTGATATTGCTATTGAGCGTCATACTGGAGCTCGTGGTTTAAGATCAGTAGTTGAAGGCTTATTACTTAACACCATGTTTGATATCCCATCTGTTGACGATGTGGAGAAGGTTGTGGTTGATAAAGACACCGTTGAGAAGCATCAAGAGCCTTTAGTATTAAAAAAAGGCGATTTTAATGTAGCTTCAAATTCTTAAGCTATAACCTAAAAAGAGATCTGAATAATCAGATCTCTTTTTTCCAAAAATCAAGTTCTAACTTTTTCCTATAATCTCAAGCTTAAGAGAATTCTTTAAGGTTTAATCGTACATACATTTCTTAAATAAATAAATTCCCCTAAAATCAATTTAATGTTAAATTCATAGTTGTTCTCTCTTAACAATAATTACTAATTGAAAATTATAGATAGCATGAATTGGTGAGATTTAAAGCTATCAAGTAATACTCCTTATAGAGTAAGTTAATTAGGTAAAATAATGGAAAAACTAGAATTATCAAATTTACTCAATGCTATAAGAAAATTTGAAAAACAATCTGCTGATGATAATTCGGGGGTAAGGATTGCTGTAATTGGATCTACAGCCTTGCAGTATTTTGTAAAGTTCTTAAAGTATGCACTACACCTTGAAGGCATAAAGTGTTCAATCTTAGAAGGTGAATATGACAGCATAAGATTTGAGGTATTTGATGACAATTCTCAATTGTATGCTTTTAAACCAAATATTGTTATTCTATTACCATATGTTACAGATCTTAAGCAATACCCACCTTTATTAGCTTCAAAAGAAGATGTTTATACCTTACTCTGTCAAGAAATTTCATACTATAAAACAATTTGGGAATACTTAAGTAAAATCGATAAAGTAAATATTCTTCAATCAAATTTTGTATTACCTCCTATTAAAGAGCTTGGAAATTTAGAATTTCAAATAGAGTCCTCAAAAGGTAGTTTTATAAGGGAAGTAAACCAAAAGTTAAATCAAGAAAAGCCGTCTAATGTAATTATTGTAGATGCAGATGCGCTATCTAATAATATTGGTAAATAT
>JAEWPL010000035.1 GCA_023460615.1 Pseudomonadota bacterium
TTCTTTTTGGCCTACTAAACCAACTAAACCTTCACCTAATTGCAAAGAGGCTTTACCAATAGATTCTTTAGATAAACCGTCGGTGGCTGCTAGAGATAAAACCGTTTTACGAGCATTTAACAAATACAAAGAGCAACAGTCTGTATGCATTGTAGAGCGGATTTTCTCTACTAAAGAAGCTACCATTGAGAATGTAAAACGCTACAAAGGTAAGAATGGCTCTGGCTCCATTGCTATTGCTCAGGCGGTAGTTTGGAAACCACCTGTAAACTTTGACACCATTCAGATCATGTATACACAAGATAAAGACATACAATCTGAATTATTCCACCAAACTGTCTTCCAGCTTCAAACTGAAATGGATATGGCAAACTTGCGTTTGCAAGAGCATGCCCATCAAAAAGCCTCCTCTGGCTACATGTCAGGCTATGGCAGTATGCTTGATGATATTAGTTTTGAAGACGATGTGGATAATGCTATCTTCTCACAAGGCTATGTAGCAGCCTCTGCTATTAAAGTAGTAGCAGATAAACGTATTAAAGATTGCATGGACAATGGTCAAGAGGATAAAGCTCGTGACATTAGAGACTTTGCCTCTATCTTAATTACAAGACTTGTTCACTTGTTACCAAAAGAGACTGATATTTCATCCCCTGTAGTGTTGATTGTAAAGAGTATGCCTGCAGCTTTAGTTGCTGAAATGCCTCGCAATAAGATTGCAGGCTTTGTCTGTGTAGATAATGCAACTAGCTCTCATACTGCAATTTTAGCAAGAGATTTAGGCATCCCTGCGGTTATCGATGTAAATCTTGATATCAATAACGTGGATGGTCATACCGTCATCGTTGATGGACAAAATGCTGAGGTTCTAGTTGATCCTAGCTCCTCTGTGATTGATGAGTACATGCAGTTGATATCTCAATCTCGTCAATTACACGATTTATTTGAGCAAGTTAAATTTGAAAAGGGTATTACCAAAGATGGTCAGCGCATTAGTATTCAGTTAAATGCAGGCTTAAATCATGAGGATGACGATTTAGCTGCTCAAACTGATGGTATTGGTCTGTACCGTACTGAAATCTCTTTCATGCTAAATCCTTCATTACCAACAGAAGATCAGCAAACTAATTGGTACAGCTCTTTATTGTCACAATTTACTAATTTACCTGTCTGCATGAGAACTTTAGATGTAGGCGGTGATAAAGGCTTGCCTTATTTACCAATTGAAGAGCAAAACCCTGCCTTAGGTTGGAGAGGTATTCGTGTTTGTGTAGATCAGCCAAACATCTTAAAAACTCAATTAAGAGCCATGTTGCGTGCTCACATGAAATATGGCAATCTTGAGATTATGTTGCCTATGATTTCAAGGCTTGAGGAAGTCTTAATTGTAAAACGGATTTTAAATGAGTCTATTCATGAGCTTGAAGATCAATATCAAACTAAGATAACTCGCCCTAAACTTGGTGTCATGATTGAGATCCCTTGTGTAGTTTATGTCTTAGATGAGTTAGCTTCAGAGTGTGATTTCTTCTCTATAGGTTCAAACGATTTAATTCAGTACTTATTTGCAGTTGACAGATCAAACCCTAAGGTTTCAAAATTCTTTGATCCTTTCAATCCTGCTGCTGTACGTTGCTTTAAGTACATTGCACAGAAGACTCATGATTTAAATAAGCCTTTGGCAATTTGTGGTGAGCTTGCTGGCTCCCCATTAGGTGCCTTACTATTATTGTCCTTAGGTTATAAGAATCTATCTATGAATTACTCACAGATTGCTAGAGTAAAATACATTACTCGTCATGTAAACTTACAGGATTTAATGGCTATAGGTGAAAAAGCTCTTACTTTAAACTCAAGCGTAAAGATTAAGAGCTTATACGTAGAATATGCAACAGCCCATGGATTGATGGGTGTAATCGATCCTAAAAATTTTAGATAAATAGGAGCTTTAAGTGAAAGTCTATTTAGATTTACTTAAAAAAATAATGGATGAAGGTTGTGATAAATCTGATAGAACCGGTACTGGTACCCGCTCTATTTTCGGTACTCAGATGAGATTCAACCTAGAAGAAGGTTTTCCTTTAGTTACTACTAAAAAGTGCCACTTAAAATCTATTATCCATGAGTTATTGTGGTTTATTTCAGGCTCAACTAACATCAAATATCTACAAGAAAATGGTGTACGTATTTGGAATGAGTGGGCAGATGAGAATGGTGATTTAGGACCTGTCTACGGTAAACAGTGGCTTGACTTTGAAACTCCAGATGGTCGTCATATCGATCAGTTGTCAAATGCTATTGATATGATTAAGCATAATCCTGATTCAAGACGTATCATCGTTTGTGCCTGGAATCCATCAGATGTTGATAAGATGGCTTTGCCACCTTGCCACACTTTATATCAATTCTATGTAAGTAACGGAAAGCTTTCTTGCCAATTATATCAACGCTCAGCTGATATGTTCTTAGGCGTACCATTTAACATTGCAAGTTACTCACTACTTACTATGATGGTAGCTAAAGAATGTGATTTAGGCTTAGGTGACTTTGTTTGGAGTGGTGGTGATACCCACATTTATAAGAACCACTTTGAGCAGGTTCAATTACAGCTTACAAGAACCCCAAGACCACTTCCAACCATGAAGATCTTACGTAAAGCTCCATCTATCTTTGATTACAAGTATGAGGACTTTGAGCTTGAAAATTACGATCCATATCCAGCTATTAAAGGAGTGGTTTCAGTTTAAATGATTGAAGTTTCAGGTAAAGTAAAGTGGCAATCAAGACGCGGCATGCGTGAGCTAGATTTAATGTTATTGCCATTTGTTGATATTGATTTACCTAATTGCGATGAAGAAACTCTAAAAGCCTATGTAGATTTACTTGAGGCTTCTGATTTAGAGTTAGTGCGTTGGTTTAATGGCACTCAAGAGCCAGACACCAAAAGTCGCAAAGAGATAGTTGAGTTTATTAAAAAGTGCCATGCAAAACGCATGGGACATGAGGGCGTTTAATGCTGTTTGAAGAATTTGAACTACCAGAGTTTTTACTTGAGAATATCGCTAATTTAGGTTGGGATAAGCCAACCCCAATTCAAACTTTAGTTATTCCTAAAGCTTTAGAAGGTGCTGATATCCTAGGTGGTGCTCCAACAGGTACTGGTAAAAGTGCAGCCTTTTTAATTCCAGTGATAGCTAGACTATCCATGGAAGATAAAAAGGGCGTAAGAGCGATTATCTTAGAGCCAACCCGTGAGCTTGCCTTGCAGGTTGAAAACGTCTGCCAAAGTTTAATTCAAGGTTTTAACAGTCTCTCTGCTGGTACCATTATCGGTGGTGGTAGCCGTGAGGTAGAGCGTGAGGATCCAAGCTCAATTATTGCTGCAACCCCAGGTCGCTTGATTGAATACATTGAAAAAGGCTGGCTTGATACTAGCACGGTAGAGATGTACGTTATCGACGAAGCTGACAGAATGTTAGATATGGGCTTTAGAGATGATGTAGCTAAGATTACTCGTGAGCTTTATAACCGTTTCCAGACCTTGTTATTTAGTGCCACTTTAGAAGGCTCTGGTATTAACGATTTTGCAAGTCAAGTTCTAAACGATCCACTAGAGGTTAGAATTGGTGCAGGTGGTGAAGAGGATGAGGTGTTACCTGAATTTTTATCCTCCCGTGCATATTATGCAGCAGGAGATCCTCAAAAGGTAAAAATCCTCGTTCATTTACTCAACACTATTCGCAGTAAATCTATTGTTTTTGTTAAAACTAAAGAGCGTTTACAAAAGCTTGAAGGTACTTTAAGAAAATTAGGCTTTAAAGTTGCAAGCTTGCAAGGTGCTATTTCTATGACTGAGCGTAAAGCTGCTTTGCGCAAGTTTAATGAAGGGGATAGTCAAATCCTAATTGCCACCGATGTAGCCTCTCGTGGTCTTGATTTACCAGATGTAACCCACGTTTACAATTTTGATATGCCAGCTAATGCTGCTATCTATGTACATCGAGCAGGTCGTACTGCTCGTGCTGGTGCTAAAGGCGTAGTAACAACTTTAGTGTTAGCTAATGAAATTGGCTTTATTGAAAAGCTTGAACGTTACACTCAAAAGGATATTGAAAAGCGCGCCATTAAAAATGTGTGCGCAGCTTTCCCTGTAAATGGTGGTAAACAGAAAAATCCATCCGAGAAAAAGCGTTCTCGTGCAAGCATCGGTGGTAACGGTGGCTTTGATAAAAAGCAAAAAACTGAGGAGAAAAAGCCTCATAAAAAAGATCGCTTAAGAGACAAAAAGAATAAAGGTAAACCTGATTTTGCAGCTAAAAGAGCTAAAAAAGCAGCTGCTTTAAAAGCTAAAGAGCAAGTGTAGTTAAAAAGGGGACATTATGGCGGTTACAATTTTAAGAAATGCCCAGTTGCATATTACTTCAGAAGAATTTGTCGATGCACAGTCTATAGGTATTTTAGATCACCGTATTATTCCTGTAAGCTCTCACTTACTTGAAGATGGTACCGCAGAGGAGATTGATGTACGTGGTATGCACGTATGTCCTGGCTTTATTGATCTTTTAGTAAATGGCTGTGCAGGTGCCTCCTTTTTGCAAAATCCAAGTGTCGAAACCTTAGAGCAAATGCGTCGCTGGCAAACTCAACACGGTACTACTACCTTTGTGCCAACTATGATCTCAGGTCCTCGTGAGTCATTAACTAAAGGTTTAGCAGCAGTTGCTGAGTTTAAAGAAAAACATCCAACCATTTGCCCAGGTATTCATCTTGAAGGTCCATTTATCAGTCAAACTTATAAAGGCTTTCATCCATCTGGCTATATAAGACCTTTTACTCCAGCTG
>JAEWPL010000036.1 GCA_023460615.1 Pseudomonadota bacterium
ATCTCAAAACACCGGTTGTAAACCATTTCTCACAATAGAATGAGTCGTTGAAATAAAAGTAAATGGTGTTGTTATTACTTCGCCTGTAAGCCCCATTGCTTGTATAACCATCTCTAATGACATATGACCATTGCAAAACAAAGATAAATTCTCTACTTCAAGGTAGTTTTTTAATTTACATTCAAGTTCTTTGTGATATCTCCCCATATTTGTTAACAAACGTGTATCCCATAATGGTTTTATTGCTTCAATATATTCTTCATACTCTGGCATAGAGGAACTATTTTTCTCTGTACTCTCAAAGACTGTATATAATCCTTAAACTTATAAATTTCATCGTGTGAACAAAAAGAATTTTTTCCGTTTAGAATACATCTATATACACTAGTCTTTTTATCAATATATTTTATTTTTCCATACTTTAAGTTTAAACACATTATTGTCTTATCACTTATAAACTTAGGTGCATCATCATAATATACTCTAAAATTACTACCAAGAGATGATCTTCTAAATAAAAAAGTACCTGTTGGAATCAATGGCGTAGTTTCATAAAATTCTTCAAATGTACATATATCCTCCTTATGAACTTTATATGTTTTATACATTCTTTCCTCATCCGAGAAGAGTTGAGTATCTGTATAACATGCTGAATAATCTTTATTATTTTCTAAAAAGTCTACCTCCATTTGTAATTTATTTTCATCAATCCAATAATCATCACCTTCAAGATATGCTATATATTCTCCTTCACAATTAGAAAACACACTATACTCATTCTCGACACTACCCACATTTTTTTCATGTAAAACTAGCTTTATCTTATCAGGATATTTTTCTTTATATCTTTTAACTATTTCTCTTGTTCTATCTGTAGAACAATCCTCACCTATAACAATTTCATAATCAAAATCACACTTTTGCATTAATGCACTCTCTATTGATTGTGATATGTACTCTTCATGATTATAAGTTAATAACGCAATACTTACTTTGCACTTGTACCCCATAACTTCCCTCCTATTTATAATAATATCAACCTCAAAACATTCATTTTGAATTATAAAACCAAGCAACTATTTTGTTAACTTTTGTTATTTTAGTATTTTTAAGGTGTATTGTGAGCATAATTTATTTGTAAACAAATTAACATCATTATTCTTTTAAAGTTTACTTTCAACTCTAAAGATATAATACCAGTTCCATATCTTTTCATTCTATAACCTTAACCACCTAAAATTAACCATAAATTTGTTTTTAAATTATTTACTTTTTATTTCTTATATGGTAATATTTAAAAAACTTTAGATATAGAAAGAAGGGTTAGTTATGGAATTTGAACACGAAGACGAAAAAATAGGAGGAGGAATTATAACTCTAGCAGTATTACATTTCATCACATCTGCTTTTGCAATTTTAGGAGCAATCATATTAATCGGGGTATCTGGAGATAGTGAATTCCAAAAGCAGCTTGCGTCTTTAAATGTAGATTCTAGCTCTTTAAGTACAGGAGCTATTGTATTTCAAAGCATTATTTTAAGAATTGTATTAATAGTGTCTTTAATACTAATACTTAAGAAAAATAAAATAGGTGTTTACGGGTATTATTTATTTGTTATAGCATCCATATTATCTACAATAATCTTTAACGGATTCGATATTTTATCTATTATCATATCATTAATATTCCCAATATTAATGGGAATATTTATTTCAAAGAAAAAAAGTCTATTTGGATTCTAAAGTAGAACAAAGTGGCTGACGCCACGCTTTTTAGCGCAGGAAGTCACTTTGTCAGACATGCAAAAGGTTCTAAAAGTAAAATAATTTCATATTAAAATACAATTTAATTATTTTGCTTTTCGGTTCTTTTGCGGCACTACAATTATTTTTTAACGTATTGGACGACTTACATATCAGAAAACCAGTCATAATCAGTGCTCGCTTTCAAAAAATTTTTAAATTTCCTATACGTTAAAAAAGGGGGCGCTTAATTGCGAATCCCCTTTTTATCTAACTAAATTGATATACAAAATATTAATTTATATTTATAAACTCAATCAAAGCATCATTAAATATATCTGGCTTCTTATCTATAAAAAAGTGATCTCCTCCACTTATAATCATCAGTTTACTATTTCTTAAATTATGAGCTATCCTAACTGTACACTCTTTGGTAATAAGATCATCTTCACCAGCCATAACTAAAGTAGGAATATCTATTTTACTTAATTCTATATCTTCTATATTAGGTTCATTGACCATAAGTTCTAAGATTTCCTTCTTCCTATAATCTTCTTCTAATTTTATTTCTTTATCTATTTGAATTCTCTCACTCAAAATTAAGTCTTCTGGTTTTAAATTTGCTCCAACTAAAATCATTCTTTTAAAAAGAGAAGTTTTTTTTAATGCCATAATAATACCTAAGTTTCCCCCATCACTAAACCCAACAAGATTAACTTCATCTAAATTTAATTCTTCTAAAACATGTATTACATCGTTACTCATTAAATCTAATGTCAGCTTTTCACTACCAAAAGTTGATTTGCCATGCCCCCTGCTATCGATAAAAACAAGTTTATATTTATCTTTTAAGGCCTCTTTCTGATATTTGAAATATGTCATATCTTCTCCATTTCCATGAAGAAATACTATCGGTATTCCACTTCCATATATCTCATAATATATTTCTGCTGCACCGCACTTTACATAACCTTTTTTCATAAAAAAATTTCCTCCAAACATTTATACTTCCTTAAGTCCACTATATCTTAATGTAGAAAATACTATTCTTATTTCCATATATTTTATATAATTATCTATATAATTACAAAAGGAGAATACAACATATGATAAAAAAAATCAAAGAACTTGGGCTTGGCCTTATTAGCGTATTAATATTTCAAATAGCACTATCACTGGTATCCGTAAAAACTTCAATAAACTTTTTACAATTAAAAAACTTCACTAATAGTTCAGAACTTTCATCTTCTCAACTTACTTGTGAAATAGTAATTTCAATATTGCTAATCATATCTATTGTTTTATTTGCTTTTAAAAGAAAACTTGGCACAATACTATATATTAGCAGTATATTACTTTCATTAATATCTTCAATAATCTTCACTGGATTAGATTTTAAAAATCTGCTAATATCATTGATATTTCCATTCATAACACTTGCTTTAATATATTTAAAAAGAAGAGTTGTCTTTTCATAACTAATAGGGAGAAGATTTTTAACATAATCAAATGCAAATCTGATAGTTAAAAATCCTTCTCCCTATTAATTTTGCTTATTCAATGCTTCAAGAAACTCCTCAATCTCTTCTTCTTCCAAATAAATTTGCCCAAGAGTACCATGTTTCAAGTCCACCTTTCTTAAAGAATGAAAATCTGAACCTGCTGTATATATTACACCCTTCTCT
>JAEWPL010000037.1 GCA_023460615.1 Pseudomonadota bacterium
TTGTTGTGTAGCTCATTTCCTATTTAATGTTCCAAGAAAAATTGCCAGAATCAGAACTGCTGATTATCTTGAGGAAGTAGATGATCTATTTGGTCCAAATTCTGTTCCTATTGATCACATTATTGCAACTGAGCATTTAATTACCGAAAACATTATCAGCATGATTGAACTACCTGGCGTTAATGCTATCGGTAGTTTCTGCGATGGACGTATTGTAGTTGCAAGTACCATAGTTGAGAATGGCGGCAAGTTATTAAATAAATCCATCAAAAGCTTTAATGAATATGAAAACAAAGCTAGTGTGCTAGCGGTTTACCGTGAAGGTAAATATATTTCTGATTTTGCTAAAGAAATCTTCCATATTGGAGATGAAGTATATTTCTGTGTGCAACGTGATAGAGCTTTATCTCAATTGTCTGCTTTAAGAAAACTAGCAATTGGTAACCGAAATATTACCTTATCTGGTGGTACACATACAGCTGACTCTTTAGCGCGCTCATTATCAGGCAAATACAGAGTAAAGCTAATTGAACAAGATCAAGGCAGAGCAAAGAGAACTGCTAACGCTTTACACGATTCAGGAGTAGAAGTCTTCTGCGCAAGTCCTATGGATATGGACTTCATGCGTGAGGAGAATTTAGATACAACCGATTTATATATCGCTGCAACACCTAATGACGAAACTAATATTATGTCCTCCTTAATTTTAAGAAGAGTTCATAATGTTAAAACTCTATCCGTTATTCGCGGAGAAGGTTATAGTGAACTTACTAACAAGGATAATAGCGATCTTGATACAGTTGTATTTCCAAAAGAATCTATTATCTCAGCCTTGCTATCCTTGATTAGACAAGAAGGTGTTGAGAATGTTCATCTTTTTAGGCAAGGTAAATCTGAAGCAATCGAGCTTTGTGTTGAAGGATCTAAATTTACTAGTCGTGTAATAGGCAGAAAGGCTGAATCTCTAAACTTACCTAAAGGTGTAACTTTAGGTTTAGTGTTACGCGGAAAAAAAGTAATTCCTGTAACGCCAGATCTTATCTTTGAAGACAAAGATAAAGTAATCGCTTTTCTTGATGATCATAGCCAAATGAGAAATCTTGTAAAATACTGCCGACCTTTCTCGTTCTGGATCCCAAGGTGGTAACTAGATGGTTATTGACTATCGCCTAATTGCAAAATACCTAGCACCAGCACTATTTTTGTTTGGTATAGTAGCTTACATTCCTGCAATTTACGCCTTTTGCAATGATTCATTAGCATTGTCAGCTTTTTTAGCAACTGGTACTTTAAGCTTAGTTCTAGGAACTATCTTTAAAAGAATAGGCAAAAAGGCAGGACCTAATACCTCCCTTAGAGTACTATTCTTATTTACAACCTCTTTGTGGTTAATCATCTCCTTAATTGCAGCAATTCCGTTTTTTTATCAGTTACCAGATTTAAGTTTTTCTCAAGCCTTTTATGAATCTTGCTCTGGACTTTCTACCTCAGGATCTACTGTAATTACCCATTTAGATCAAAGACCAAGAGCAATTTTACTTTGGAGAGGGATTCTTCAATACATAGGTGGTGTAGGATTCGTGGCTTTAGCGGTTGTAATCTTACCAATTTCAGCTATGGGTGGTATGAGTATCTTCAAAACTGAATCCTACTCTTTTGATGATAGTGCTAAATTTACCCCTCACCTAAAAACCATGGCTATCTCCCTCTTTGTGTGGTACGTAGCCATCTTAGTTTTATGCTCGTTTTTCTTTGTATTAGGTGGTTTTGATTTATTTAGGGCAATCGTAACTGCTTTAAGTACGGTATCAACTGGTGGTATGACCCCTACGGATACTCAAATGAATGATGCAAGTGTATTTAATCAATACACTGCCATTGGTTTTATGTTTATCTCAAGCTGCCCTTTCCTTTTGATCTTAGCTTCTCTTTCTGGAAATACTTTATTATTCTTTAAAGATCAACAAGTACGTGGCTATTTCTTTATCAATTTTATTGTGGCTTTGGCTGTGGGAATTTCCCTAATAGTAGTTAATCAATATGATATAGAAAAAGCTTTTAGAGTAGCTTTCTTTAACGTGGTTTCTATAACCTCTACTACAGGTTTTTCACTTGAAGATTTCACTTTGTGGAATCCTTTTGCATCAAGTTTATTCTTATTTATTCTTGCTATCGGTGGTTGTTCAGGATCAACCTCTGGTGGTATCAAGACCTTCCGTTTGCAGATTTGCTACTCCATGTTTACTACACAATTGCAAAAACTACTGCACCCACATATTGTTAATGAACCTAGATTCAAAGGCAAAATTATCGATCCTGATACTTTATCCTCTGTGATTACCTATCTAGTGTCCTACTTGCTAATTGCAATGGTTTCTACCATCATTGCCTGCTCTTTAGGACTAGATCTTGATGATTCCATTACAGCTACCATATCATGTTTATCTAATATTGGTCCTGCAATGGGAACAACTTTAAATCCATCTACTGATTACAGTAATATTTCAGATCCTTTATGCGTGCTATTTAGTTTAGACATGATTTTAGGTCGTCTTGAAATCTTACCTGTATTACTCTGTTTTACTAGAATGTTCTATAGAAGGTAGTAACTACCTTCTATATTGCGTTTAGTAATAAACCCAAAAATCTACGGTAAGGATTAAAAGCCATACTAGGTTATGAATAGCGCAACCTATAAGGGAGTACTTTCTTTCCTTTGCTATTCTTTGGCCATCTTCACAATGAATAACAGTTCTATAAGTTGAAGCTGCTAATGGAATTAAACCTAATACTACAAAAGTGACTTCCCATAATTGATGAGACTGCCAACAAGCGATAGCTGAAAGTAGGGATGAGGCTGCAAACATAATAATTAGGTAAACAGCTGATTTTTTAGGACCTAATCTTGTAGGAATAGTCTTCTTACCTGATAAACGATCTTCCTTAATATCACGCATGGAAGCTACATGTAGCACCATCACGGATTGAATACCAATAGCAAAGGATAGAAGATAAGTATCAGGGAAAATGTCGATAGTTTGATCAACAGAGCCTAACACTAAAACTTGAGAGCCTATAACTGCAGCCCAACCAAAGAAAATAAATACCGCAATATCACCAAAGCCTTTATAGCCGTATGCAAAACCTATGGTATAAAAAATTGCAGCTAAGATAGCACCCACACCAATAAACACAAACCAAGATAATACTTGCATGTTAGAGCCTACAGCCATAAGCA
>JAEWPL010000038.1 GCA_023460615.1 Pseudomonadota bacterium
TTTTACCACTACCTGTAGCTGCAATTGCAAGAGCTTTACTTTCACCATTTTTTCTAAAGGCATCTAACTTTATAATTGCCTCTTGCTGCATTCTATTTGGTCTTATGGTTTCATCATAAGCAAATAACTCTTTATTCTCAGAGCTTACCTTTGGATGATTCTTAAGATAGTCTCTATAAGCTAAAAGGAACTCTGTTGAATAGTCTTTAGCAAATTCACTTTCCCAGAGTTTTTCAAATTCACTTAAAACATCTTGTGTGTAACTATCTTTATCAGTGTCATTTGTGCCCTTATTCTCACTGTTTAGAACATTCCACTCCATATTGCACTTTAAAGCTGAAGCAGTAATGTTTGAAGATCCTATTAAAACAGTCCATTTTGAATTGTTGTCATTATCTTCAGTTTTGAATAAATACCCTTTGGTATGGAAACCAAAATCCTCATTTGGGACAAAGATTTTTAAGGAAATATTCTTAAAACTAGCTAATTTTTCAAGGGCTTTAGGTTGAGTAAAATGAAGGTAGGTAGAGGTTAATATTTCACCTTTAATATTGTTCTCTTCTAACTGTTTAAAGGTATCTAGCAGAATTTGTAAACCACCGTAGGTAATAAAAGCCACACTCATTTTAAATTCAGAGCAAGTTGATAATTGATCAACAAGAGTATCAAATACCTTTTTAGAGCTACGATTACATACAAATGATGATTGAGACATTTACATTAACCTTGATAAAAAGCCTTTCTTATATAAGGGCTATTCTACCAGGTCAAAATTGCATTTATAGCAAGTTCAATTAGAAAAATTTGAACCATCTTTAAATTGTCAAAATTAATAGGTAGCAAGTCGGGTATAATGACCTTCATTCTAAAAGATTCTTTAAAGGTAACAACCATGAAAACAATAAAGGTAGTAGCTGCTATTATTCTTAACAATAACAAGATCTTTGCAACACAACGTGGCTATGGCGAATTTAAAGACGGTTGGGAATTTCCAGGTGGAAAGATTGAACCAAATGAAACTGCTGAAGCTGCCATTGTAAGAGAAATTCAGGAAGAATTAGATACAACCATCCAAGTGGAAAAATACTTTGATACTGTTGAGTATGACTACCCTACTTTCCATTTATCCATGGACTGTTTTATATGTTCTATTAAAGATGGAAATCTAACTTTAAAAGAGCACGAGGCTGCAAAGTGGTTATCAGCAAATGAACTAGATACTGTTGACTGGCTTCCTGCAGATATTAGTTTGATTGGTAAATTAAAAGAAGAACTAAAGAAAGAGTAATTGATAGATCTAATATCTAACTAATATCTAATATTTGATTCTTAACACGTTGGTGCACACTGAATAGAAATCAAAAATAAGAAAAATTTCTGATAGTAACTGCGCCAAGTTGTGTTAAAAACTTTCATTTTTAATCAAACAACGCAATAACCACTGAACATTTTTTTAATTTTAGTGGTTAGCTTATCAAAATATACATATCAATTTTTACTTAATTAAGCTAAAATACAAGGCTTAACAGACTTATGTTTTAATGGATTGCAAACTGTAAATTTAGTTAGAAATAACATCATTTTTACGGTGAATTTAGCAAGTCTTGTTCACGATTAAGTGAGTCAAACGATTATATTTGGTTTTAAATTTCAGAGGTTAAAATGAGTCAGCTTCAAGGTGTAGCTCTAGTTGGTGACGTTGGTGGTACTAACGCACGTCTATCACTAGTAAATTTAGCAGATGGTACTTTATCTAACACTAAGATCTATTCTTCAGTTGAGAATGAGTCTTTAGAAAAGGTTATTGTTAAATACAGACAAGAAGTTGATGCTCAATTTGATCATGCTTGTATCGCTATTGCTTGCCCATTAAATGGCGATTACATCAAGATGACCAATAACCCATGGGAATTCTCTATTTCTCAAATGAAGGCAAATCTTGGATTAAAGGATTTAATCTTCATTAACGACTTTACCGCAATGTCTATGAGTACTACTGCTATTTCTATTGATCAAATGGAAAAGATTGGTGGTACTGAGGAAATTGATGACAATGCTCCTAAGGCTATCTATGGCGCAGGTACTGGTTTAGGTGTTGGCTACTTAGTGAAAGCTGGTGGCAAGTGGACTCCTCTACCATCTGAGGGTGGTCACGTATATGTATCTACCACAACAGATCGCCAAGACGATATCGTAAAAGAATTACGTAAGAAATTTGACCACGTTTCAGCAGAGCGTTTACTATCAGGTCAAGGTCTTGTAAATCTATACAAGTCAATTGCTACCTTAAACGGTCACGAGGTTAAAGATGTACAACCTTGTGATGTAACTGGTGGTGCTTTTGCTGCAAATCCTTGCCCAGATTGCAAAGAAGCTGTTGATCAGTTCTGTGCTTTAATGGGCGTATTTGGCTCTAACCTAGCAGTTAATATTTTATCTCGTGGTGGTGTTTACATCGCTGGTGGTATCGTTCCACGCTTTGTTGAATATTTCAAGAATTCAACCTTCAGAGCAAACTTTGAAAACAAGGGTCGTTACTCTGAGATTCTTAAGAAGATCCCTGTTTATGTAATCTCAGCTCAGGATGCTGGCTTATTAGGTGCTGGTGCTTATATCCGTCAGGAATTAGGCGCAACCTTATAATCAATTAAACTAAAATTACAAAGCACTACTTTTAAAGTGGTGCTTTTTTATTTTCAGAACAGCAAAAGCTTCCTAGCTATTAGCATCTCAAAAGCTTTTACCTTAACAAAATAAGGAAACAGCTCCTGTTTAAAAAACTGTTTCCGTGATTAAATTAGTAACCTGCAGCTAAGCCGTCACCACGTGGATCGGTACCACCTTGCATTACGCCAGTGTCTTGATTTACCAAAATTGCACCTGCGTGTCCCATAGTATCTGTAAAATCGTCAACAGCTTTTACAGGATGACCTCTTTTTACAAGCTCATCTAATACACTCTTTGGAATACGACCTTCCATCTTTAAATCGTTAGAAGCCTTACCCCAAGTTCTGCCATACAACCAACGTGGAGCGTTGATAGCCTCCTGTGGAGTCATACCAAAATCCACTACACGAGTTGCAATAGCAGCTTGAGTTTGAGGCTGACCTTCTCCACCCATAGTGCCATATACTAAATAAGGCTTACCGTTCTTTAAAAGCATTGCAGGATTTAAAGTGTGGAATGTTCTCTTATGAGGCATTAGTGCATTTACATGCTTAGGATCAAGGCTAAAGAATGAACCTCTGTTTTGTAAAATTACACCAGTATCTTTAGCTACAATACCTGAACCAAAATCGTGGTAGATACTCTGAATTAAGGATACTGCGTTACCATCTTTATCAACTACACCTAACCAAATAGTGTCACCTTTAGGATCAAGAGGCTCAACTTTTGTAGCTGCCTTTTGCATATCAATTCTTGCAGCCTGTTCTTTACCGTGATTTACAGACAATAACTTATCAAGAGGGATATCTGCAAATTCAGGATCGGTTAAGTACTTATCTCTATCTGCAAAAGCTTGCTTTGTAGCTTCGATGATTACATGATAGTAATCAGCTGTACCTTCACCAAAAGCTTTCACATCAAAATTATTTAACACATTTAAGATCTCAAGAGATGCCATACCTTGAGTATTAGGTGGAAAGTTGTAGGCTACAGTATCACGATAATTTACATGAATAGGATCTACCCAATTTGCTTTGTGATTTTTAAAATCAGCTAAACTTAACATACCGTCATGAGCACTAAGATCTGCTACTATCTTTTTAGCAATTGATCCTTGATAGAACTCCTTAGCACCGTTTTTGGCAATTAGCTTTAAGGTCTTCGCAAGATCACTTTGCTTGAAGACTTCACCAACATCGTAGGCATCTTTACCATTCTTTAAAAATACTCTTTTAAATTCGTCAAAACGCTGTAAATCTCTAAATTCAGTATCGCTTGGATCAATATCAATCAAAGTCCAATAGTTTAGTGAGGTGCTTACAGGAAAACCATTTTGAGCATATTCAATTGGAGAACTAAATAGTTCACTCCATTTATATTTGGTGCCTAAAGCTTTTACAGAATATTGATAAGCTTCATCCCATCCTGACACTACACCAGGAACTGTATTAGCCGCATAATAACCACGTGATGGGATCTTTTCAAAACCTTTGGATTTGTAAAAATCAATGGTGGCTTTTTCACCAGCTCTACCGGAGGCATTTAAGGCTTTCATCACTCCTTTTTTAGCATCATAAATGAGCCAGAAATTGTCACCACCTAAAGTACACATTTGAGGATAAACCACAGCTAGTGTAGCTGCTGTTGCAATGGCCGCATCAATAGCATTACCACCCTTTCTTAATACTTCTAAACCAGCTTGAGTTGCAAGATAATTTGGTGAGGTAACTACGCCATGAGTTGCTAAAGGATTAGCTTTTTGGGAAGGTGTCATTGTAGTAGGTGCTTTAACTTGTGTAACTGTAGGCTCAGTTGTTTGAGATGAGCAACCTATTACAAATAAAGCAGAAGATAAGATACTTACCTTAACGATCTGTTGTAAAGTCATAAATGTCTCCAATAAAAAATCAACGAAGACATCGTAATCTAAATTCTTATTTAAAATATATTATGCACACTAATAGACTAAAAAGATTATTTTAGGGCATTAAGTAAATTCTATTTTGAACTGCATAAAAATGCGAAAACAGCTTAAATTTGACAAAAAGCTTAAGGAAGAAAACAGTGCAAATAAAAATCCCACATCTTTTGGACATGGGATTTAGCTTATGAGGTAAACTTTAGTACAAGACTAATCTAAGAAGCCTCGTAAACCTTGTGATCTGCAAGGATGACGTAGCTTACGTAAAGCCTTAGCTTCAATCTGACGAATACGCTCACGGGTAACACCAAATTGACGACCAACTTCCTCTAGGGTGTGATCTGATGGCATACCAATACCAAAACGCATACGTAATACTTGAGCTTCACGTGGAGGCATTTCATCAAGAACGCTATTGATAGCATTCTTCAAGCTCTCTGAGGTTGCAGCTTCTGCTGGAACTACAATTGAGCTATCCTCAATGAAATCGCCTAAATGTGAATCGTCATCATCACCTACAGGAGTCTCTAATGAGATAGGCTCCTTAGCAATCTTCATGACCTTACGAATTTTATCCTCAGGTAATCCCATCTTTGAAGCTAACTCCTCAGGAGTTGGTTCACGACCTTTTTCTTGGATCATCTGACGAGAAATACGATTTAGCTTATTGATAGTTTCAATCATGTGAACAGGGATACGAATAGTACGTGCCTGATCAGCAATTGAACGAGTAATAGCTTGTCTAATCCACCAAGTAGCATAAGTTGAGAACTTATAACCACGGCGATACTCAAACTTATCCACAGCTTTCATCAAACCGATGTTACCTTCTTGAATTAAGTCTAAGAACTGTAAACCACGGTTGGTGTATTTTTTAGCGATAGAAATAACAAGACGTAAGTTTGCCTCAACCATCTCTTTTTTAGCTTTTTTAGCCATTGCATCGCCCATCATGATACGACGTGACAAATCACGTAAACGAGCAATACCGATGCCTGAGTCTTGTTCAATCTCTTTTAGATTTTGAACACACTTCTCTACTTCGCCTTCGTATTCCTTAAGTTTTGCAGCATATGGTTTCTTAAGTTTAACAATCTTTTCAAACCAATCCATATTAGCTACATCGTCGTTCTCATTGTAGTATTTCTTAAGTTCTTCAATCTTCATACCACAACGTGCAACTGCGATTTCACGAATACGTCTATCCTGACGCTTTACACGATCCATCATGTCGTGCATTTTGCGAAGTAAGCTTTCAAGTTGAGAAGGAACAATCTTGAAGGTCTTAAAGATCTCAATTAGTTTCTCTAACTCTTTTTGATACTTCTTGTCAGTAGTAGATTTCTGTCTTGCAGCTGTAACTTTATCAAACTGTACTCTAAGCTCAGTGAAACGACGCTGAGTCTCCTCTGGATCAGGACCAGAGTCATTAGGTGACTGTGAAGGATCACCATCGTCATCCTCATCCTCGTCGTCTAAGTCATCAAGATCAGCATCTTTTGTAGCCTTTTTCTTAGACTTTTTAGTCTTCTCTAAAGGTACATCTAAATCGTCATCTAAAGCATCAATTTCTTCATCTAATTGGGCTTCTGCTGACTCATCAACCTCAATGTTGATGTTGTCATCATTGTTTTCTTCAGAAGGATCAGCAAAACCATTGATGATATCGCCTAGCTTAATCTCAGACTCTGGATCAAGAGTTTTCTCGTATCTTGCAAATAACTCTTCCATAGCTTGAGGATACTCAACTAAGCATAATTGAACATCTGAAGTACCACGCTCGATACGCTTTGAGATCTCAATTTCATCCTTACGTGTAAGTAGTGAAACGTTACCCATTTCACGCATATACATACGTACAGGATCAGTAGTACGACCAACTTCGACTGAGCTATCTAACTGATTAGCTACAATTTCAACATCCTCAGAATCAGTTGAAACTGCATTTAATAGAAGATCATCAGCCTCAGGAGGAGTATCACATACAGTAATACCCATGTCGGAGAAGGTTTGAATAAAAACAGAAAGCTGATCACCATTGATGATATCTGGAGGGATTAAGTCATTAATCTCATCCATGGTTAGGTAGCCTTGATCCTTACCTTTGGCGATAAGTTGCTTAAACTCTGTACTTGCTGAATTATTATCCATTTATCTTGTAAATCCTAAGGCGCTGTAGTTATTAAAATGCAAATGGGTAAAGGTAAAAACCTTCGCCCATTCAGCTTATTATTTATAGGTCATGATCTTTAAAAAAGCAAAAATAATTTTGACTTTTTTTTAGATCTCTAGATCATCTGGGAATGATGCATTGTGATATACGTTTTGAACATCATCAAGATCTTCTAAAGCGTCGATCATACGCATGCACTTAACAGCTTGGTCGCCTTCTAAGGCTGATTCTGTTGATGGAACCATTGAAACTTCAGCATTGATTGGCTTGAAGTTATTCTTCTCAAATGCCTCTACTACGTCAGCAAAAGCTTCAGGTGTGGTGTAAACATCGATTGAACCGTCATCGTTAGTAACGATATCGTCAGCACCTGCCTCTAGACCAATCTCCATAGCCTTCTCTTCGTCGATGTCCATCTTGCCATCCTCATCAGGAGCAAAAGAGATAACACCCTTACGAGTAAATAAGTAGCCAACAGAGCCTGGAGTACCTAAGTTACCACCGAACTTAGTGAAAGCATGACGAACGTCTGATGCAGTACGGTTGTGGTTATCGGTCATACACTCAACCATAACAGCAACGCCACCGACACCATAACCTTCATAAGTGATATTCTCTAAGTCAGCGCCTTCGCCACCACCTACACCACGTTCAATAGCACGCTTGATGGTATCACGAGTCATGTTTTGTGCTAAAGCTGCAACCACTGCTGAACGTAGACGTGGGTTGCTTGACTCATCACCGCCACCCATACGAGCTGCGGTTGTGATTTCACGAATTAGCTTAGTAAAAATTTTACCGCGCTTTGCGTCTTGGGCTGCCTTACGGAATCTAATATTGGCCCATTTTGAATGTCCTGACATTTTATTCTCCTGTTTTAACGCCTAGCGTTAGTCTTCATAATCGGTTACTGCAATAGCAAGCTCATTTAAAGCTTCGCTACTTGCTACATTAGGTGCATCTGTCATTAAACAAGCTGCAGCTGTGGTCTTAGGGAATGCAATTACATCACGGATGTTATCAGTACCTGTAATTAACATGGTTACTCTATCAAGACCAAAAGCTAAACCAGCATGTGGTGGAGCACCGAAGGATAAAGCATCTAATAAGAAGCCAAACTTCTCACGAGCTTCTTCTTTTGAAATACCTAAAACAGTGAAAACAGCATTTTGCATATTTTCATCATAAATACGAACAGAACCACCACCAGACTCATAACCGTTAATTACAAGATCATAAGCATCTGCGTATACAGACATAGGATCAGCAATTAACTGCTCTGGAGTTACGTTCTTAGGTGCAGTAAATGGGTGGTGCATTGCAGTTAAACCAGCTTCCTCAGTCATTTCAAACATTGGGAAGTCAACAACCCATAGTGCTTTGTAACCTGGGTTTACAAGTTTTGCATCGCGAGCAGCTTTCAAACGTAAAGCACCCATTGCAGTAGCTGTCTTTACGCGAGGACCGCAACCGATGAAAACGATATCACCATCTTTAGCACCAGATAAAGCAACTAAATCTAATAGTTCTTTTTCAGTTACGTGCTTACCAATTGATGACTTCAAGCCTTCAGCACCTTTAGCTAGCTCATTTACCTTAATATAGATTAAGCCAGAGCCACCCATCTTCTTAACATAGTCGGTGTACTCATCAATAATCTTACGAGACAAACCTGCACCACCAGGAAGTGCAAAAGCAATTACGCGGCTCTTCTCATCGTTAGCAGGTTCTGATAAAACTTTAAACTCTGAATTCTTAACTGCTTCATCAACTAACTTTAATTCAAAGTCAATTCTTAAATCAGGCTTATCAGAGCCGAATCTATCCATTGCCTCTTCCCAAGTCATTACAGGAAGTGGGCCTAAATCAACGTTTAACATGTGCTTGAATAGTTTGCACATCATCTCTTCCATGATGGCACGCACATCGTCAGATGTCATAAATGAAGTTTCAACATCGATTTGAGTAAATTCAGGCTGTCTGTCGGCACGTAAATCTTCATCTCTGAAGCACTTTACGATTTGATAGTATCTGTCATAACCTGCAATCATCAATAACTGCTTAAATAGCTGAGGTGATTGTGGTAATGCGTAGAACTTACCGTGATGAATACGTGATGGAACTAAGTAGTCACGAGCACCTTCTGGGGTTGCTTTAGTTAACATTGGGGTTTCAATGTCTAAGAAACCGTGGCTATCTAAGAATTCACGTACGAAGTGAGTGATCTTTGATCTAGTTACTAGTTTCTCAACCATTTGAGGTCTACGAAGATCTAAGTATCTATAACGTAAACGTTGCTCTTCTGTATTCTCTTGGTTGAAATCAAGTGGTAGCACACCAGCTTTGTTAAAGATTTGAAGTTCTTTTGCGTAAACTTCAACTTCACCAGTTGCCATCTTCTTGTTTACTTGATCTTGAGGTCTTGCTTTAACAGTACCTACAACCTTAATACAGAACTCATTACGTAGTGTTGAAGCAATTTGATGCAATTGCTCGTTATCAGGCTCAAAAACCACCTGAATTAAACCGGTTCTATCACGAAGATCAATAAAAATTAGACCGCCAAGATCGCGTCTACGATTAACCCAACCACATAAAGTTACGTCAGTATCTTTATGGGCTAAATTTACATCAGCGCAGTAATTTGAACGCATTGACATAGAATAAAAGCCTCTTTTCTTTTAGGCGTTAAACAATGATAACCATCTAAAATCTAGCGTCTATGAAGACAGCAAGACAAGATTTAAATCTGTAATAAATTGCAATATTATATGCTAATTTGTGCATTTAAGGCAATATAATGCGCTAATTAGCTCAATCAACTTCTATTTGTTCTACCTAATAATTTGATTTTTTAAAGGCTTTTTTTAGAACTTACGCTAAAACTTTTATTTCACTAATTTTGTGCAAACGCTTTAATGCTTTATGAAGGTATACAAAAGCTACTTTTAAAACGCTTTTAACGCTCAGTCCATATTTTATCTTAACCTTTAAGGCTAGATCTTATACAATAAGACATGGAGGTACTTACTACCATGCTAAAAACTATTAAAAAAGCTGTAATTGCAACTGCTGCAGTACTTACTTTTGTATTACCGCAAAGTGCATTTGCTAAAGATAATGTTCTAAATGTTGGCTGCGAAGGCGCCTTTGCACCTTTCACCTTCATCGGTGACGATGGAAAAATCACAGGATTTGATATCGAGCTTATCAAAGTATTAGCTAAAGATATGGGCTATGATGAAGCTAAAATCACCGTTATGCCTTTTGATGGCTTAATTCCTTCTTTAATGACCGGCGGTATCGATTTAATCATCTCTGGTTATACTATTTCAGAGGAAAGAGCTAAGAAGGTTGATTTCTCTGATCCTTATTACCTTTGTGGTATGAGCTATGTAATTGAAAAGAGAAATGCAGATAAGTATGACAGCTATGAGAAATTAGATGGTCATGTGTTATGTACTCAGCTTGCTGCTACCGGTACAAACTTTGCACAAAAGTATCTTAAAAACTCTAAGTTAAAGATCTTCAACTCCCCACCAGAGACTTACATCGAGTTAGGTAATGGTAGTTGTGTGGCAGCAGTACACGACAAACCTGTTAATGATTACTTCCTAACTAAAGATGTTTCAGGTAGATTTACTTCCATTGAAATCAAAAAGCACATTGACAAAGAGTACTACGGCATTGCTGTTCAAAAAGGAAATAAAGCTTTACTAGATAAAGTTAACGCTTCCTTAAAGCATGTTGCACAGAATGGTCAATTCGAGAAAATTAGTAAAGATTGGTTCGGTTATAACATTCTTGAAACATTAAACGACGAATAAGTATGATCTGGCGTGAAAATTCATTCACGCCAAATTTATTTTCTTTATCAAATCCTTTACACTTAGTCTTGAGTTTTTGTGGATCATACATAAATGTTAAGACTTACTCTAAGTAAAAGAATTTCAACTACTATCCTTGTAATTCTAGCTGTAATACAACTAAGCTACCTTATTCCCTATTTACAGCGTAGCAACAAGGTTATCTATGTAGGTGTAGATGGATAC
>JAEWPL010000039.1 GCA_023460615.1 Pseudomonadota bacterium
TCTGGCTCTGGTAGAGCAGATATCATCGTAAAATCAGATGTAAACTACTACGTGTTTGAGCTTAAACTCTGTAGAGAAGGTGATAACCTTGATTCCTTATTGGCAAAAGCCATTGAGCAAGTAGAAAATCGTAACTACGGCTTTGATAGATTTAAAAAGAACCTCTATCGCTATGTAGTTATTATTTCTAAAGAGCAAAAACAAGTAATCAAGACTTTTGAGCTTCCAGAAATTACACTTTAAATTTAAGAGATAATTATGTCCCGTGATGAATTAGTTGATGTTATTGATGAGAATAACCAAATTATAGATAACGTTCCTCGTTATAAAATGAGAGAGCAACATTTACCACACCGTGCTTGTTATATTGGCTTTTGTGATAGGCAAGGGAAGTTTCTAGTTGAGATTAGAACTTTATCTAAGGATTACTCTCCTGGTACCTTTGATGCCGTAGTTGGAGGTGTAATGCAACATGGTGAAGATCCTATTGAAAGTGCAAAAAGAGAGTTGTTTGAAGAAATTGGTGTGGATGCAAATTCTCCAAAAGTAAATTTTTATCCTTTAGACACCTTAAAAATTCAAAAAGGTGAGCACTTTTTGTATGCCTATCTTTATTTAGCAGTAGCTGATGCTATTACAGTAAGACAAGAGTCAGAAGTCTCAGGAATTATGTATGTTCCTTACAGTGAAATTTTAAGGCTTCAAGATAGTTGCAACTTTGATTCTGTAACAGCACTTACAGAGATTATTAAAAGAGCAAAAGATAGAAAGTTAATCTAGAAACTAAAAGCTCAGGTTTTGCCTGAGCTTTAAAATGTTTTACAACCAGCCTTTCTTTCTAAAGAAGAAATAGGTTACCGCAGCAGAGCATACCATCAGACCAATTGAGAGTGGGTATCCCCAATACCATTCAAGCTCAGGCATAAACTTAAAGTTCATACCGTATACAGAGGCAATCCAAGTTGGAGGCATGAACACTACAGCAGCCACTGAGAAGATCTTAATGATGCTATTTTGTTTTTGATTGGTATAGCCCATAGATGCTTCTAGCTGGAAGTTAATCTTATTAGAAATAAATGAGGTGTGAGGTAAGATAGATTCAATATCCTTTAACACTTCATCAATAACACGACCTTGTCTATCATCAATGGAGCTTTCAAAGGTCTTACGAATAAAGATTAAAGCTCTTCTAGTATCGTGCAAAGCCTGCAAGATTTGGGAGTTTAATTTCTCCTGATTTACAAGCTCTTCTAAGGTTGCATCTACATGCGCATCATCTGTGATTTGTTCACTAGTTTCATCTAAGGTGCTGTAAGCATCCTCAATTAAGTCAGATAATTGATCTACCTTTAAATCCTGTAACTTTAATAGGATGTCTAAGGCACAACGGATATCATCAACATTGTTATGACGAATGTAGTAGCGAAGTAAACGTACAATAGAAACATGATCTTCACGGAAAGAAATAAGTAAATTCTTTCTCATGGTGAAAGACATGTTAACACCACGGATTTCGGTGGCTAATCTTTGAGGGAATAAAGATAAGATATGTACGCCGTCAGGACCTACCCTAAAACGTGAGGATGACTCAATATCATCCATTTCGTCTTCTTCAGGAACATCCTCAACAAATAAGGTTTCAAGCCAAGCACGCTCTTCATCATCTGGTTGATTAACATCAAGCCAAATAACATCAGCTGGAAGTGGCTGATTTGGCATTACTTGAGTGATTGAAAGCTTATTGTCCGTTAAAATGCATGCTGAGATCATGGCGTTCTCCTATAAGCAGATATAGCTTTACTGAGTGCATTATTGCAGCATGGTCTGTGATCGTACGATCAAAATTACCAAGAATAAAAATTTATGGTGCGTATTTTTTCACAATCTTGTTAAATTTTCTATATAAAAATGTAAAAAAATGTGTATTTATCCTTGGTTAATTTTGAACAAGTTTGCCATTTTCAATTTTATCGAAATTCTTCCAGTAAGCACCAAAGTCAGGTAAGATGTGCTCACGTAAAAGCTCTACCACTCTACCTATATTGTTATCTTTAATCGCAGCAGCAATATTCTGGTGATCAATTATGGACTTTTGCATGTGCTCAAGATTATTTCCTAGGAAATTTCTTGCTGTATCCATAATTGCGCCAATACGTTCAAAGGATTGGATAAAATAATTATTGTTACACTGCTTTACTAAGGCTTCATGAAAAACGCTGTCTAATCTTAAATATTCATTACCGTCATTTAAGGTTAGGGCAAGTCTCATCTTCAAAATGATCTTTTCAATTTCATCTTGGAGTTTTTCGTGGTTATTAGTAAAGGAGAGAATAGTACTTTGAGATTCAATCACAAATCTAAAGTGTAATAAATCTAATAATTCTTGAGCAGAAAGAGAGAATACATAGGTTCCACTTTTTGCTTTGCGGACAACTAAACCTTCAGCTTGCAATCTTTTTAAAGCATCTCTAATAGGTGCTTTATTAGCATCAAGGGATTGCTCAAGACTCCTTTCAGAGATCTTCTCACCCATAGCAAATGATCCGTCAATAATCATTTGCTTAATCTTTGTATAGATTAAATCTTTTAATAGAACTTTACCCATAATACAGACAGCTCAATAGCTTTAAATCATACTTAGCTATCATTATATCTATTTTTGATTGTAGTTTTCTTAGTATTCGGCTAAAAGTGTCAATTTTTTGATATCCATTGTCAGGGCTTACGCGCGAATTTTTTTAATTGATTCGAGCAACACTTGCTCATAGCAGCAAGGTGTTCTTTAAAAATTTAATCGTAAAAGCGGATAAATATCGCTTGTTTAAGGCAATATTGGTAGATT
>JAEWPL010000040.1 GCA_023460615.1 Pseudomonadota bacterium
AATCTATCCTTAATGGAGTGCGGGAATAGCTCAGTTGGTAGAGCATAACCTTGCCATGGTTAGGGTCGCGAGTTCGAACCTCGTTTCCCGCTCCAATCTAAGAAATCAAGACCTAAAATCATAACAATAGTAGATCAAAAATTGATCTATTGATTAACTCTATTTAAAAGCAAAAGTATTGCTTCTTTGCGTTAGGATATGCCTGCAACATTTATAATAGTTGGAATGATCGCACTGATAGAAGAATGATAGTCGAGACTTCTGTGTTGTCTAAAATTTTTTAGCAGGGAAAAATAGTGGGAAGGTTAACAGTGGTGCCCGGGGTCGGAGTCGAACCGACACGGAAGTATAAGTTCCGAGGGATTTTAAGTCCCTTGTGTCTACCAATTTCACCACCTGGGCAACTTTATGGAGGCGCGTTTCAGAGTCGAACTGAACTATACGAATTTGCAATCCGCTGTATAACCGCTTTACTAACGCGCCAACTTTTGGAGCGGGAAACGAGGTTCGAACTCGCGACCCTAACCATGGCAAGGTTATGCTCTACCAACTGAGCTATTCCCGCATCCGATGTGTGCCATTATATAGAATAATTTTCCTATGTCAACAAAAAATTAAATATTTTTTTACAAATCCAAAATTTGTTTTTAAATTGAATATCAATAAGTTAAATCAAAATTGTCTTAATCGGCTTAAATATCTGATTGCTGATTATTCTTAACCTTTTTTAGTTTTGTGTAAATTTAAGATAATGCTAGAATTACGTAAGTGACAGAAGGTGACTTATGCAATTTAATGACGTAGTAAATATTGTTGATGAGAATGAGACTACAAGTAAGAGGAGTAACTCTACTGTAAGAGTCTTATCTGTATCTGAATATATAAAGCTTACCGATCAAGCTGTTAGAAACTTTGGTTTTGCAACAGTTGAAGGCGAGATTAGTGAGCTTAAACGCTATAGTCATCTGTACTTTAAAATTAAAGATGAACTTTCAAGTGTAGATTGCATTATGTGGCAATCTGTTGCCAATAGTCTTAATTTTGAGCCAAAAGTTGGTCTTAAAGTTAGGATTACAGGTCAAAGCTCCATCTATCAGAAAACAGGTCAATTCAAATTAGTAGCTCATAGAATGGAGGAAGTTGGACTTGGGCAAATCATGGAGCAGTTAAGGCTTCTTAAAGAAAAGCTAGCTCAAGAAGGTGTCTTCTCAATTCATAAACGAGAGATCCCAAGATTTGTAAATACAGTAGGTGTGATTACTTCTTCTGAAGGGCAAGTTTTGCACGATATTGAAAGAACGGTTGAACTTCGTAATGACGGCGTAAATATCGTACTTTATAAAGCACTAGTGCAAGGTAAAGAAGCCCCAGCTTCTTTAAGAAAAGCTTTACAACAAGCTATTGATGACAATATTTGTGATGTGTTAATCATCGGCCGTGGTGGTGGATCATTTGAAGATTTACTACCGTTTTCAGATGAAGCTTTAGTGCGTGACGTTGCCAATTGCCCCATACCTATTATAAGTGCTGTAGGTCACGAGCCTGATGTGGCGCTTACGGATTTTGCAGCTGATGTTAGAGCAGCCACCCCAACTGCGGCGGCAACATTTGTAACTCAAGTTACTAAACAAGAGTTGTACGCTTTTATAAATGAATGCTCTGATAGGTTAAATAACGCGGTAGCCTCTGTTTTTGATGACAAAAAAATGGCGCTTGCCAATTTAAATCAAAGATTAAAAAACTGTAACCCTGCTTTATATATCCAAAGTCATAGTCAAAGACTGCAACTATTAGTCCAGCAGTTGCAACATAATCTACAAGATAAAATCACTAGTCTTAATTTAAAACTACAACAGTTAAAACAAGACTTAAGCCAGCATGAGCCACTAGCTTTAGTCAATCAAAAGCAGCTTAAAGTTGAAGGTCTTTCAAACAAATTAAATGAAGCTATTAGAAATATCTTTGACAATAGAGTTGGTAGATTAGATTTTGAAAATACTAAGTTAAGACTTGATAATGCCCTTACTACATTAATCACTAAACGACAAAATGCCTTGCAACAAAGTGTCTTAGCTTTGCAAAGTTTAAGACTTGAAGATAGATTTTCCTCAATGCTTCAACTTTATCAAAAAGATATTGCTAAACTTGAGACTTTAAATCCTTTAGCCATCTTAAAAAGAGGTTATTCAATTACCTATAATAACGAGCATAAGATTGCTACAACTGCTAATATAGCAGTAGGTGAGTTACTTGAAACAAAACTTACTGATGGTAAAGTTATTTCAACTATTACAAAAATAATAAAGGACGATTAAACGTGTTTAAAGTTCTGTGTTTACTAGTGAGCGTTTTAGGATTTTGCTTTTCAGCTTATGCTGTTGATGAGAATTTATCTTTTAAACAATTATATCAACTAAATAAGGAAAAGAAGACTTTAGTAATCGACAGAACCTATACTAAGACTAATGTTAAATATCCTAAGTTGTGTGAACTTAAAACATACCAAAAATCCTGTAATTCTTTTATCAATTACTTTGTAAGTAAATTTGAACATAATTACATTAGTTTTATCACTAGCAATCGAGATTTTGAAGATATTGATTTAGATGATGTAAAAAGGGAAGTTGCTATCCAAGATGTAGAACTTGATTATAGAGTAGTCTCTGATTACAATTTTGCCACTATTATAGCTACTGTTGATCAGCAATTTAATCAGCAACAGATTAGCTATACAGAGATCTTCAACTACAATATTACCACCTCTAAAATTATTCACTTTAATGATCTTTTTGATGATCCAAGCCTTGCAGCTTTAATATGCAAAAATATCATCAGCGATGCATATGCTAAGGTTAATAGTGACAAATTACCTTTGTTATTAGCACAAATTGAAGTTTCTCCAAAAAACTTTTTATTACTGCCAGATGGCGTAGAATTTGTTTTTTCAAAAAGTATTTTTAATGACGACAAGATCTCACCTAACGTTATCATTAAACTTGATAGGCTAATGGAAGCAAAGCCAAAGAACGATTGGTTTCCTATATTGCAAAAACAAAAGTAAAAATTTAAGCTTACAATCTCTATAAGCTTAAACAGAAGCTCATCTGATGGTATAATCTTGCTATTGTTTCATTTTTACATTTTATTTTAAAGGATCAAAAATGCGTATTATCTTACTAGGACCTCCAGGTGCAGGTAAAGGAACTCAAGCTCAAAACTTAACAAAAGCTTTTAACATTCCACAAATTTCAACTGGTGATATGTTACGTGCTGCAATTAAGGCTGGTACAGAGCTTGGTAAACAAGCAAAAGCAGTTATGGATGCTGGTAAGTTAGTATCTGATGAGATTATTTTAGGTTTAGTTAAAGAGCGTATTGCTCAAGACGACTGTAAGAATGGTTTCTTATTCGACGGTTTCCCTCGAACTATTCCTCAAGCACAAGCTTTAGTTGATAACGGTATCGTTATTGATGCTGTTGTTGAGTTACAAGTTCCTGATGAGAAGATCGTAAAGCGTATGTCTGGCCGTCGCGTTCACTTAGCATCTGGCAGAACCTATCACATTGTTTACAATCCACCTAAGGTTGAAGGTAAAGACGATGTAACAGGTGAAGATCTTGTAATTCGTCCTGATGACGAGGAGAGCACTGTACGTAATCGTCTAAAGGTTTACCATGAGCAAACAGAGCCTTTAGTTGCTTTCTACAAAGAGCTATCAAAGACTGCACCAACTATTTATGCTGCTTTTGATGGCAACAGAGATGTTCAAGTTATCTCTGATGACATTATCAACACCTTAAAGAAGTAATTATTTTATGAAAAAGAGCGTATTTCTTTTAAGTGCTTTAGCTTTAGGAGTTATGACTTC
>JAEWPL010000041.1 GCA_023460615.1 Pseudomonadota bacterium
TACCTACACTTTAACCCCAAATAAAAAAGGTGAGGTAAACTCCTTATCCTTAACTGTTGAAAATGACACCATCACTTCCATTAAACTTAAGATGAAAGACGGTAATATCAATCATTATGAGCTTTCAAATCAGTCTTATGAGGTAAGTGATTCTGTATTTAATTATCAAGTACCAAAGGATGCCCAAATAGACGATGAGCGCAGATCAAACTGATTTATTTGCTTCCTTCGAGCAAGTACAAGAAGACCAAAAGCAAGCTCAAAACAGCAATACTGTTGATGAGTTTGCTCCTTTAGCTTCGCGCTTAAGACGTCAATCTATTGACGAATACATAGGTCAAACTCATCTTTTAGGCGAGGGTAAACCACTACGTACCATGCTTAATCGTGGAACTTGCTATTCCATGATCTTATGGGGACCTCCAGGTGTTGGTAAGACCACACTAGCTTTACTTTTTGCAAAAGTATGTAATGCCTATGTAGAGCAGATCCCTGCGGTAACCTCTGGTGTAAAAGACATTCGTGATGCTGTAGACAGAGCGTTAAGACGTAAAGAGTCAGGCATTAAGACTCTTGTCTTTGTAGACGAGGTGCATCGTTTTAATAAGTCACAGCAGGATGCTTTTCTTCCTCACATTGAAAACGGTACTATTACTTTTATCGGTGCTACAACTGAAAATCCATCCTTTAGCTTAAACTCTGCTTTGTTATCAAGAGCTAGAGTATATGTGCTACAAAAGCTCTCACAGGACGAATCAAGACAACTTCTACATCAAGCACTAACCTCTGAGCGTGGTCTTAAAAGCTATAACTTAACTCTTGCTAAAGGCGTTGAAGAAGCAATTATTGATCTTGCGGCAGGAGATGCTAGATACCTTCTTAATATCTTAGAGATGGCATCTGATTTAGCTGCAGACACTAAAGATGGTAAAAAAATTCTTACTCTTGCTATGGTAGGTGCTGTAGCAGGGCAGAAACTTATGAACTACGATAAAGGCGGTGATGCCTATTACGAGCTCATTAGTGCTTTCCACAAGTCAGTGCGTGGTAGTGCTCCTGATGCAGCCTTATACTGGTACTCAAGAATACTTGAAGCAGGAGGGGATCCTCTCTATGTTGCAAGACGACTTCTTGCTATTGCAACTGAGGATGTGGGGCTTGCTGATCCTAGAGCTATGCAAGTATGTCTTAATGCTTGGGATATCTTTACAAGGGTTGGAGCTGCAGAAGGTGAGAGAGCTATAGCTGAAGCTACAGTCTACTGTGCTTTAGCGCCTAAGAGTAATAATCTTTACACCGCATTTGCAAAAGCCCGTGAAGATGCTAAAAATCATGGGGATCTTGAAGTGCCTATTTATCTTAGAAATGCCCCTACTAAACTTATGGAGCAATTAGGCTACAAGAAAGGTTACCGTTATGCCCATGATTATCCTGGTGCCTATGCTGCAGGTGAGTCCTTCTTCCCTAAAGATCTTGTAGGTACAAAATACTACCATCCATCCGATAGAGGCATGGAAATCACCTTCCAAAAGAAAGAAGAATACCTAGAACAACGCGACGCTCAAGAATCTGACAAGAGATACCCACAGGGGTATGTGGGTAAGAAGAGAAGTTTTAGTTAGTACTTTGTCTACTTATATATTCAAATTTAGTAAATATCATGGAAAACGAAAATAAACAGATTGATGCATATGCATTTCCTATTAAAGAAATTCTAAGTAAGCAGAAATATACCGTAGATTTTTTTCAAAGAAATTATAGTTGGAAATATGAAAATATAGAGCAATTGGTAACAGATCTTGTTGATGCTTTTAGTGCGAGCTATAAAGAAGGTGATTCCTCAAAATCTATTGATAACTATGAAAACTATTACATGGGGCCAATTGTAGTATGTGAAAAAGATAAGACCAAAAGTCTTGTTGATGGCCAGCAACGTATTACATCTTTAACCTTACTTCTCATCTATTTATACCATAAGACAGAAGCTTTAGATGTTGTAGATAAAGATCTTATCTATTCAAAAAATAGAGATGAATACTCCTTTAATATCGATGTCCCAGAAAGAAATGAATGCTTGAAAGGATTATTTGAAAAGGGAAGTTATTCCCCTAAGGAGAATGAAGATCCTTCCGTTTTTAATATGGTTGAAAGATATACAGATTTTGACCGTGTTTTTCCAAATGAATTAGCTGATGATCCTCAAAAATTAAAGATGTTTGTTTGGTGGCTTCTTGATAATGTTATTTTGGTAAAGATCACAGCTCATTCAGACAAAAATAGTTACCTTATTTTTGAGACAATGAATGATAGAGGTTTGAACCTATCACCAACTGATATGTTAAAAGGTTTTATCTTATCTAAATTTGAAAATCCACAGTTAAGAAAGAAATATGACGATCAATGGAAGCAAGATTGTTTAAAACTGTCATCCTATGGAAAAAATGTAGATGCTCAATTCTTTCAATCTTGGTTAAGAGCTCAGTTTGCAGAAACCATAAGACAAAGTGCAGCTGGTTCTCAAAATATGGACTTTGAGAATATTGGTTTAAAGTTTCATTCCTGGTTTAGAGATTCTTGTGATAAAGGTCTTTTAAAAGAAGCAATCAATAATAGCATTGAGCATTTTATGGCTTCTAATTATGACTATTATCTGAAGTTGTTTAAAAAAATTAAGGATGCAGAACTTGAGCTTCAACCTAATCTAGAGCATGTGTTTTATTGTAAGCATTGGGGTATTGCTGAGTCCTTAAAATATCCATTATTGCTAGCTCCTGTTCTTATTTCTGATTCTGAAGAAGTAGCTTTCCAAAAAATAGATGCTGTAGCACGATTTATTGACTGTTTCTGTGTTAGAAGATCTGTTAATTATAGGTTATTTGGTGCCAGCTCTTTAAGATACACTATGTCAGCTCTTACAAGAGAAATAAGAGGCAAGTCCATAGAGCAAATAAAACCAATATTAAATAGGCAAATTGATGACAATAGCAATGATTTTGAATCACTATCATCATTTAGAATGCATCAAAAAAACAAGTCTTTTGTTAAGTACTTCCTTGCAAGATTAACCTCATTTGTGGAAACGGGAAGTGGTGAGCCTAATAGATTTAGTGATTATATCTGTAACCCACATTGCAAGCCTTTTGAAATAGAGCATATTTGGGCTGATCATTTTGAAGAACATAATGATGAATTTGATCAGTTAAATGATTTTAATGATTGTCGTAACAATATAGGTGATTTACTGCTTCTACCAAATGGAAGCAATCAGTCGTATGGAGATCTTCCTTATAAGGAAAAAGTTCCACATTACATTAAGGAAAATTTGCTGGCTAAGACCTTATGTAAAGAGACTTATGACCATAACCCAAACTTTATTAAATTCGTAAAGCAAAACAATTTTTGCGTTGAAGCCAAAGATGAATTTAAAAAGAAAGATATCCTCGATAGATGTCGCTTTTACAAGCAGCTATGCGAGATAATTTGGAAAAAGTTTGATTAAGTTCTAGTCTTTAATTGTGATTATCAAATATACTTATTTTTAGTATCTCTATCATTTAGTTTAAATATTGTTATGTCAAATAAATACAAAACCACCTTTACAGCAGGAAGCTCTTTGTTTGTAAAGCATATGCA
>JAEWPL010000042.1 GCA_023460615.1 Pseudomonadota bacterium
ATTTTACACCTTCCATATTATGCTGTCCTATATTTTGAGCTACTTTTATTTCTGCTCCTATTTTTGAGACCATTATAAAAGCCATAGCCAGCCAAGTAAAAAATCCTGCAGTTCCAACTGCTGCAACAGCTTTACTTCCAACCTTGCCTATCCATATCATATCGGTCATATTATAAGCCATTTGTATAAATGAAGTTCCCATAATAGGCAATGCTAATTTTATAAGCTTATTAGCAATTTTTCCTTCTGTTAAATCAATTCTCTTTTCCATAAATAAAATATCTCCGTCTTTTCTAAGTGTCATACTTTTTATTATTTTAAACAATATTAAAAACTAAATACTTAATTTATCATTTTCAGATTATCATCATTTTTATTATGAATTACAAAACAATAAAAGGCTGCCTTAAACTATATATTTTAAGGTAACCTTTTTTAAGTTCTATTTATACACTACAAAAACGTAATCTAAACCCGTATTTTCTACTAAACTTACAGTTCCGTCACTGGAGTACTGATATATCTGTTCTTCTGATGATAATCCGTTTTTGGAACCAATAAATAATATGTTTCCATTTTCATCTACACTTAATCCCTTTTCAGATTTAACTATAGAAGGGAAATCATATATTAATCTCTTAGATTTCTTTAAATCAAGTTCATATAATGAATTAACATTATCTTTTCCTCTTCCAGAAGCATAATACTTATCATTGACCTTCACAATATCTTTTATTTCATCCATATCACAGCTTATAGTTTTAACATCCTTTGTACTTTTATCTATAACCATAAGTTCTCTCTTATTTTCCAATGTTATCTGAAGAAATAAAACATCATCTTCATTTCCTTTAATATAAGCTAAAAATCCTTCTTGTATTTTATAAAGAAGTTCCTCTTTATTATCATTTAAATTATATGTGAACAGTCCATTTACACCTTCATTACTCACACCATAATATACAAGTGTATCTTTATCATACCAATCATACAATGTACCGGATATAGTTACATTTGAATTAATGTCAACTTGTTTATTATTATCCATTTCATAAATTTTTATTTTGAGACCATTATCTTGTATAAAATATGATATATATTTACCACCTTTAGATAATTTAAGTCCGCTTATATCTTTATCTTCTATTTCATTTCTTTTTCCATTACGAACAACGTAATTAGCACCTTGTGTAGTATATATGTAACTAGAGCTTTCCTTATCATAAGCTAATACAACATCTTCTGTATCTGTCTTTGAGTATTTACCATTTTCATAATCATATAGCTTGTAATATCCTTCTTCACTCTTAAGCACAGCTCCTGAGTTTATTCTTAATTCCTCTGTAGCATTACCTGTTCCATCATCTGCATTCTTTGATGTAGAGCATCCAAGTAAGCACAGAGGCAATACAATGAAAGCTACTATACTCAAACACTTTCTTTTTACTGGTCCCATATTTTCTCCCTCTTCTTTAAATTAATTTTCTTTGTATAAGCTTAATCAAATATTTTATTTTTTAAACATCTAAATCTGTTGAACCTTCAAAAGATACTTCTGCTGGTCCTTTCATATAGACATCATCACCTATAACTTCTATAATAAGTTCTCCGCCTGGAGCTTTAACTGAAATTTCCTTATCCTTATGAACAAGGCCTAGTTTCTTTGCAACAACAACAGATGCAGAACATCCAGTACCACATGCTAAAGTGAATCCAGCACCTCTTTCCCATGTGTTTACTCTTATATGTGTATCATCTATTACTTTTACAAAATTAATATTGCTTCCTTCTTTAAAGTATTTGTACTTTTCAAGAACTGGCCCTTCATTAACAACATCATATTCTCTATCAGTTTCAAATATAACTGTATGAGGTACCCCCATAAGTACTGTTGTTACTTTATATGATTTATCACCAACATTTATTTCTCTATCAATTAAATTTTCAACTTCACTTAATGGTATGTCCTTTGCTTCATATGAAGGTTTTCCCATATAAACTCTTACATACTTAACCTTGTTTCCACTTAAAATAATTTCTATTACCTTAACTCCATCACCAGTTTCTACTGGGAATTTAGTTTCAGAAACTATTTTATGTTCATATACATATTTTCCAAAACATCTTATAGCGTTTCCACACATATTAGCTCTTGATCCATCTGCATTTATTATTACCATTTTAGCCTTAGCCACATCACTATTACGTACTATTACAAGGCCATCAGCACCTATTCCAAAATGCCTGTCACAAAGCTTTCTAGCTAAAGCGCATTCATCCTTAATTTCATTATTGAAATCTTCTATGAATACAAAATCATTTCCTGCCCCCTGCATCTTATAAAAATTCATTATTATTCCCCACTTTCATAATAAAAATCTAATATATTTTATACATTTACTGTAATAATTTTTATAAATAATTTTTCTACTATTAAATAATAAAAGTAATGTGACAAAATTACAATGGTTAATATAAATTTTTCACAAATTTATCATATTATATATCTAAATCATTATTTTTTCCTATACACCACTTTTTTTCTTATAGTAATTCAAATAATTGATAATACTAACTTTAAAATGTTATACTATTCTTAGTTCCACTAAGAAAGGATGACTTAAAATGGCATTAGATGGCATATATTTATATAGTTTAGTCAATAATTTAGAAAAATCAATTGTAAATTCAAAAATAGATAAAATAAACCAGCCTGAAAAGGATGAAATCATATTAACACTTAGAAAAGACCGTAAAAATATCAAGCTGCTTATTTCATCTTCACCTAGATTTGCTAGAATACATTTAACTAATACAACAAAAGAAAATCCTATAAAAGCACCAATGTATTTAATGGTACTTAGAAAATATATTCTAGGAGGCAGAATTACTAAATTAACTCAAGTAGATAATGATAGAATTCTTATCATGGAAATAGAAAACAGAGATGAATTAGGCTTTGACAGCGTATATTCATTGATTATTGAAATCATGGGACGTCACTCTAATATTACTCTAGTG
>JAEWPL010000043.1 GCA_023460615.1 Pseudomonadota bacterium
AAGAATAGATATCTTCGTCTGCCACCTACCTGACGCCATAAAATGACGGCACGAATAGCACAAAGCAACAAAGCTCTAATTTTTTCTTGGTTCTCAACAATACTCAAGCAACTTTCCTTGCCACAAATGAGTAATTTTGGAAAGTTAGGGCTGATGATTGACTTGTATAAGGTACCAAATAATCTGATGGTAGACTGTTGATTTACAACCTCAGGAGAGCCTTCAAAAAAGTTCTCATATTGCTCTGGTATAGTCTTACTTAACTCATCAATCTCGTCTGATAAACGATTTAAAACTTTATTATTCTTTAACAGAGTAATAGTAAGTGAAATTACTTTTAAAGCCATCTTAGTAATTTCAATATTTTCCATAGTTTTTGGACTTATGGATTTGCCAAAGCTATCTGACAATTGAGCAAAACCTACCTTTAATTTGTCTTGTGGGTAGATATCCTCAACAGTTTTAGGATTAGTAACTAACACAGATCTTAATACGCAAGCTAAAGCTGCATCGTCATAGTAACCTGTGTTTGCAATACGATAAATCTGAGTGCAGCACTGAAATAAAGCTGATAGCGCAATAGCTTCTGATTTAATATTTGCCATAAACTTTACCTTACTCTTTAATGTGTTTATCAATCACTGCACCACCTAGACAATCTAGTCCTTGATAGAACACTACCGATTGACCTGGGGCTACTGCTGCAACAGGATTTTTAAACATCACTCTTAAATTTCCGTCATCTTCACGGTAGATAGTGCAAGCAACATCAGGCTGACGATAACGAATTTTACAAGTACACTCGTATGGAAGTGTTGGACAAGTGGTGATCCAAGTTTCTTGAATAGCTTTAAGACCTATTGAGTATAAAGCTTTATCGTCATTACCTTCTGCTACGATAAGTACATTGTTCTTAACGTCTTTTTCTACTACATACCAAGGCTTGCCGTTGCCATCTTTAGTACCACCAATGTTAAGACCTTTTCTTTGTCCGATGGTAGCGTACATAAGACCGTCATGCTTACCTATAACCTCACCTTTTACTGTCTTGATAAGACCTGGTTGAGCAGGGATATACTTAGATAAGAACTCGTGGAATCGCTTTTCACCGATAAAACAGATGCCTGTAGAATCTTTTTTCTTAGCAGTAGCTAAGCCTAAAGAATCTGCAATGGCTCTTACCTTTGGTTTTTCAATGTCACCTACAGGGAATAACACTCTTTCAAGAATGTTTTGACCTATAGCATGTAAGAAATAACTTTGATCTTTATTATTATCAAAGCCACGTAATAAATGAGCTCTATCGGTATTAAAACTTCTTTGGCAATAGTGACCTGTAGCAATAAAGTCAGCGTTTAAAACTTCAGTTGCATATTGCATGAAAGCTTTGAATTTGATTTCTTTATTGCAAAGAATATCAGGGTTTGGGGTTCTACCTGCTTTGTATTCAGATAAAAAGATCTCAAATACATTATCCCAATATTCAGCAGCAAAATTGATAGTTTTAAGCTCAATACCTAGTTTGTCACAAACCTTTTGAGCATCCTCTCTGTCTTTAGCTGCAGCACAATAAGAGTCAGTATCGTCTTCTTCCCAATTCTTCATGAAAAGGGCAGTAACCTTCATACCGTTTTGTTTTAATAAAGCTGCACTAACAGATGAGTCCACACCACCTGATAGACCTAAAACTACATGTTTACCTTGTAGTTTTTCATAAGGAATACGTGCGTCAAATTCCATTGATTTCTCTTTAGATTAAGGATGAATACTTTTAATTAAAGAAAGAGGGTAGCGCTCGCCATTAAAGTAGGCATCAAAGTTTTTGCCAACTAAACGAGTACGCCAATTTGCTTTACCATTATAGATTTCATCTTTGGTGTACCACTTTACAGATAAAATCTCACCGTCTGGATCACAAGCTTGCATATTTTCTTTGTAATCTTTTAATTTTGCTTCAAAGCAAAAGCGGTAAATGGTTTCATTGTCTTTTACGTAGTCATCAATAGAGATAAGACTTATAAGTTCAACTTCACAACCTGTTTCTTCAAAGCCTTCACGGCAAGCAGCTTGTAGAATAGTCTCCTTGCCATCTATATGGCCACAAGGATTTCCAAATACTAAGCGATTATCTTGATCTTCATTATATTCTTCAACGATTAGGTATTTACCTTGATGTTCAATGATCAAAGCAACAGTTGCAAAAGGTTTAAATCTATTAGACATGTAATTTTCTCCAGTGTGACTATTTTAACAGATTTTCATGAAAATTTTGCTGTAAATGAGTTTTTGCTAGGCGAAATTAAGCAAACTTTTAAGAAAAGCAACCTTGAATTATGAATATGATTTTTTAATTGCTATGCGCTTTATAGGTGCAAAATTTTCGATTTTTAAATTATTAGCATTCTAGTGCGCAATTTTAATACAATAAGCTCAATCAATTATTTATTGTTAGGAGTTTTTAATGTTTACAAGCAAAGTAGTTGTACCAACTAATGGTAGCGCTATTGAAATTGATGCTAATGGCAAGTTAGTAGTACCTGATAATCCTATTATTCCTTTTATTCGTGGTGATGGTATCGGTGCTGATATTACCCCTGTAATGCAAAAGGTAGTGGATGCTGCTGTAAACAAAGCTTTTGCAGGCAAAAAGAAGATCTCCTGGATGGAGATTTACGCCGGTGGCAGATCAGTTGAAACATATGGTGACAACACTTGGCTTCCAGATGAGACTTTTGATTTCATCAAAAAATATCACGTAGCTATTAAAGGCCCACTAACCACTCCTGTAGGTGGTGGTATTCGCTCTTTAAACGTAGCCCTACGTCAAACCTTAGATTTATATATCTGTTTAAGACCAGTTCGTTACTTTAATGGTGTGCCATCTCCTGTAAAACACCCAGAACTTGTAGATACCGTAATCTTCCGTGAAAACGCTGAAGATATCTATGCTGGTATTGAGTGGGAAGCAGATTCAGAAGGTGCTCAAAAGTTAATTAACTTCCTAGAGAATGAAATGGGAGTTAAAAAGATCCGCTTTAATACTCACTGTGGTATTGGCGTAAAACCAATGTCAAAGCAAGGCACTGAGCGTTTAATTAAAGCTGCTTTTGAATACGCAATTGATCATGATCGTAAGAGTGTAACCATCGTTCACAAAGGCAATATCATGAAGTTTACAGAAGGCGCCTTTAAGAACTGGGGCTACAAGTTAGCGGAAGAAAAATACGGCGCTACAAAAGATGAAAAGGGCGTTGTAAGCTTTACTAATCCTAAGAATGGTAAAAAGATTGTTGTAAAAGATTGCATTGCTGATGCTTTCTTACAGAATATTCTTTTATACCCTCAAGATTATGATGTAGTTTGCGCTATGAATTTAAATGGTGATTACATTTCTGATGCGCTAGCTGCCGAAGTTGGTGGTATTGGTATTGCACCTGGTGCAAACATTGGTGCTGACAGTGCTATCTTTGAGGCAACTCATGGTACTGCACCTACTATTGCAGGTACTGGTAAAGCAAACCCAGGCTCAATTATTCTTTCAGCTGAGTTAATGCTACGTCATTTAGGCTGGGATAAGGCTGCAGACTTAATCGTTGATGCTATGGAGCAGGCAATCTCCTCAAAGAGAGTAACCTCTGATTTTGCAGGCTTAATGGAAGGTGCTACAACCTTAACTACCAGTGAATTTGGTGATGAGATTATAAAGCACATCTAAGCTAAGTGTTTTTGAATTTAAAACCTCATTTTGGAAACTTAATGAGGTTTTATTTTTGAGTTAGGAAAAAGTAGCTAGCTTTACTTTTTAGCTTTTTTTACCGCTAGCTCAAAGGCTTTAAAGTTGCGTTTTGCTTTTTCTAACTCATCTTCTTTTGGAAACTCTTTAGCGAAATATTCTTTGAATACGTTTTCTTGAGGAAGTCCTTTTCTTGCTGCTTCTAGGCATTTAGCTATAAGCTCAGGATCTTCATCCTCTGGCCAAAGTATCATCTCATCTTCAGTGTATTTCTTGTTTTCGCTCATAGTTAATTAGATATCAGTTTTGTAAGTCTAGCTTTTAATCTTGGAATAAAGATATGTACGATTGGACCTGTAGTTAAAGCTGCAAATAAAGTACCTTCACGCACACCTTCTATTTCAGTAAAGCCTGTTAAGAATAAGGATATGATGACAGCAGAGCTTACTAAGAAGATATCAAAGAAAGTCTTTACAAAGCTAAAGGTCTTTTTAACTAAAGGATGGAATAACTTAATAAAGTATTCACCTGGAACCATACATACGCTTGCAATAACTGACATTGCAATTGCAAGAGCAAGTAGCACTGTACCTAATATCACTAAAACCCAGCTTAAAACGTAATTGTGCTCTGACAATACTAAGGTAAGTATATTGGTACTAATATCAATCATAACAGAGAATACTAAGCAGGTAGGTATTTGCATCAGCATATTGATAGCATGATCTTTTAACTTGTAGTCACCTATAAAGATTAGAGTTAATTGCAGTAGTAACAGCATCAAGTTAAAGATTAGAGTAGTATCGCCTAAGGTAAAATCCGAGTGTAAGGATAATACATAATTAGTTGAAGAAATTGGGGTGGTACCGATGTCAGCATAAGTGATAAGTGCTACTGCGATACCTTGGAATACTACAGAGATGAAGAATAGTACATAACGTTTAAAGAGTTCTTTACGAGGCATAATACAAAACTTACAAAAAATACAAAGCCGCCCCAAGATAAGTATAACTTAGGGAAGCTATTAGAATTCTTAAAGAATATTGCTGAATTAGCGAGCGCGGAAAGTAATGCGACCCTTAGTTAAATCGTAAGGGGTAATTTGAACGGTAACTTTATCACCAGTTAAAATTCTGATGTAGTTTTTACGCATTTTTCCTGAGATATGAGCCATAACAATATGACCATTCTCTAATTGAACACGGAACATGGTGTTAGGCAAGGTCTCTAGGATAGTACCTTGCATTTCAATATTTTCTTCTTTTGCCATATATAAAAATAAATGATTAAAAAAATTAAGTTAAAACACACGTTTTAAAACGGCGCTATTATACAACAATTTCTTTTAAATTATCCACTTTATAGCGTTCTTACTGTAAAAAGTTTTAGTCAATTTTGATACTTAATCTTGAAGCAAAAAGTCTCTAATGTTTTGATGGATAATTCCATTTTGACTCATGTTAATCTCATCAAGAGACAATACATACTTTGGATAATTATCTTTTATCTCATTGAATACATTAAATTCTCTAGCTACTGTTTCTGCTGAGGCTAAAAGATAAGTTACTTGAATGTAGAGTTTTTCAGACTGTTTGGTAGCCACAAAATCAACTTCTTTATCTTGAACCTTACCTACATTTACCTTATATCCACGGCGTAGTAATTCAATAAATACAATATTCTCAAGGATTTGGTTTATGACAGAGGAGCTGTTGCCATAAAGACACTCATAAAAGCTGTGATCTGCAAGATAATACTTTTCGTTGACACAAAGTGTTGATTTTAATTTTAAATCATCTCTTTTCACTTGATAGAGAATGTAAGCGTCTTTACAAAAAGAGATGTAATTTAACACAGTGTCGATGGTAACTTTTTTAAAGTTTCTTTTTAAATATTTAACAATAGAGGCTGCACTAAAAGTATTAGCAAAATTCTTAAAAAAGAATCTAATTAGTCTTTCTAAACTGTCCACATCTCTTATCTTATGACGACTTACTACATCTCTTAGAATTACGGAATTGTAGGTATCTTGAAGATATTGCATGCAAGGCTCGTAATCATACTTTAATTTACCTAAAAACGGCATTCCACCAAAAAGTATGTATTTAAAAAACAGTTGTGCTTGGTTTAAATTGTCTAAAGGTCTTACTTCTTGGTATTGCAAAGAAAATTCCTTAAAGGAAAAAGGAAATATCTCAAACTGAACATATCTTCCAGCTAGGAATGTTGAAAGTTCGCTTGAGAGTAGTTGTGAGTTTGAGCCTGTAATATAGATATCACTATCAAGATTGACTCTAAGTGAATTTACCACTTTCTCCCAATTTTCTACCTTTTGGATCTCATCAAGAAAAATATAGATCTTTTTATTTATGGCTTTAGATTTAGCAACAATCTCTTGGTACAGATTTACGTCATTTAAAATATTAGAATATTCTTCTTTTTCAAGATCGTAATAGATAAATTGATCTTCACTTATTTCCATGCTTTTTAGCAGATCCATAATTTGAGTTAAAACTACAGACTTTCCTGATCTTCTGATACCAGTAATAATCTTTATAAGATCTGTTCCTATAAAAGGTTTGATTTTGTCTAAGTAGGCTTGCCTTATAACCATAATCTAAATTTCCATGCAATACAAAATGAAGTATATGTCTATTATAGTCGATAAAAAATTAAAATATATTGAAAGTTCGATTGTAGTAGATATATTTAGTAAAAATGTAATTTTATCGACTATAATCGATAAAATTAGTTGGATTTAAATTGTGTCGATTATACTCGACAAATTTATTTGGTATATTATTCAGATATAAATAGTAAATCATGAAAGCATAAACTGTGTAATTAACGCAGTTGTTGTAACTGCTTGAATTAAAAAGGTTCAAGAAAAGTATTCATCTAGATAAAATTACTCATTTTCTTTACAAAACCAATTCTTAATTGCAACCTAAAAAAGTATATAATCGACTTTAATTACAAGAACATGTACGACTTATCAATAATAGTAATTATCATTTTGCTTAATTATGTAGGTATGATATTGTTGCATAAGTTAAATTACATACGAAAATTTAGTTATAACCAAAGCTGGAGATCATATGACATTAAAAAAAGTTGTCATTACAGGTTTAGGAATTGTTTCACCTATCGGTGTTGGTGTTGATGCCGTTTTAGCTTCTTTAAAAGAGGGTAAATCAGGAATAAAAACAGCACCTGCTTTTGTTGAAAAACAAATGAGATCTCAAGTTGCAGGTTTAGTAGATCTTGATTTAAAAGAGCTCATCGATAGACGTATCTTACGTTTTATGGGTGAGGCTGCCGCTTACTCCTACATTGCTATGAAAGAAGCCATTGCAATGTCGGGTTTAACTGATGAAGACGTAAGTAATGAGAGAACAGGTCTTTTTGTAGGCTCTGGTGGTGGTGATACTAGTGCTATCGTAGAAGCTGCCGACAACTTACGTGAAAAAGGAATTAAAAAAGTAGGTCCATATGCTGTACCAAAAGCTATGAGTTCTACCACTTCAGCAAATTTAGCTACAGCTTTTAAGATTAAAGGTGCTTCTTTAACAGTAAGCTCAGCTTGTTCAACTTCAGCTCATTGTATTGAGCTTGCTTGCAATGAAATTGCTTTAGGTCATCACGATATCATGTTCGCAGGTGGTGGTGAATCAGCTGATTGGACTATTTCCTGTCTATTTGATGGTATGGGCGCGTTAACTAAAGGCTTTAATGAGACTCCAGAGAAAGCTTCTCGTCCATATGATGCTAACCGTGACGGCTTTGTAATTGGCGCTGGTGGCGGTATCTTAGTATTAGAATCTGAAGATCACGCTAAGGCACGCGGTGCTAAGATTTTAGCAACTGTAGCTGGCTTTGGTGCAACCTCTGACGGTTTTGATATGGTAGCTCCATCTGGTGAAGGTGCATACCGTTGTATGAAGAAGGCTTTAGCTACTTGCGATGCTAAAATTGATTACATCAATACCCATGGTACCGCTACTGTATTAGGCGATATCAAAGAGCTTGAGGCTATTCGTCAGGTATTTGGTGATAATGCTCCAGCTATCTCCTCAACTAAGTCTATGACAGGTCATGCTTTAGGTGCTGCTGGTGTAAATGAAGCTATCTTTAGTATCTTAATGATGCAAAATAACTTTATTGCCCCTTCCATCAATATCGATGAGCTCGATGAGCATGCTAAAGGCTTTGATATTGTTGCAAACAAGGCTCGTGAAGCTAATCTTGAGACAGTGATGTCTAATAGCTTCGGTTTTGGTGGTACTAACGCTTCAATTATCTTACAAAAATATCATGGCTAAAGACACTTTACGATTAGATAAGGCTTTATGCCACAATTTTGATGTACCAAGAACCTATGCAGCTAAGCTTATAAAAGCAGGTTTAGTGGAAGTAGATGGAGAGGTATTAACTGATCCTGCCACTAAGATCTCTATCAATGCTCAAATTGTTTTAGATGGCAATGAGACTAATGCCTCTGACGGTTTTAAAAAGAGAGTATTTATGCTCAATAAACCATCAGGTTACGTCTGTGCTGATAGGGATAACAACAACCCAATTGTAATCAATATCTTTTCAGATATCCCAAAATTTACCTCTATGCACTGTGTAGGCAGATTAGACATCGACACTACAGGTTTAATCTTAGTTACTGATGATGGTGATTTAAACCACAAGGTTACATCCCCTAAGATGGAAGTTACTAAAACCTACAGAGCAACAACTAAGAATAAGTTAGTTGAAAAAGATATTGAGTTATTTAAAAAAGGTTTAAAGCATCCTGAGGAAAAGACTCGCTATAAGGGAGCCTTACTTGAGATCCTAGGTGAGCATGAAGCTTTAGTTACCGTAACAGAAGGTCGTTTTCATGAGGTAAAACGCCTATTTGAATGTGTAGGTAATGAAGTTTTAGAGCTACAACGTCTCTATATTGGTCAATTAGAGCTTGATCCAGAACTTGATGAAGGCGAATATATTCAGCTTGAAGATCCTGAACTTGAGCTTGTATTTAAGCCTTACGAGAAATACGCTCAAACTTTTAATTTCTAATCTTAAGCCTACAGCACAAACTTACCTTGCTGTAGGTTTCTTATCTAAATCTTTACCTTTTTAAATCTGTTTAGATTAAATAGTTTAATCAATTCTCCTGTCTCTAAAGTAAAATAAGGTCACTTGCTAAAGGCAAGTTTAAACTACTGTAATTTTTGTTAGATAAAGGAGAGCAACATGCCATTATATTTGAATAATGATACTCAAGATTTAAAACACTACTATGGAGATTTATTTGTTGATAAAAGTGGAGCATTGAAAGTATTTAATCAAATTCTTGAGACTAGAGAGCATTTTGTTTGTGTCTCAAAGCCTCATTGTTTTGGAAAGACGCATATGGCTGCACTTATCAATGCTTACTATTCAAAAGGAAGTAATACCAAAGCATTCTTTGACGATTTAGAGATCTCAAAAGAGAAAAATTATTTAAAACATCTAAATAAACACAATGTCCTTTGGTTAAATATATATTCTGAAATTTACAGTAAGAGTAGCAAGCTAGAGCTAAAAGGTTTAGTTTCTTATCTTACAAATAGGATCCTAAAAGAACTAGAATCAAAATACCACATAACCTTCATAAGTCAGAATTTAAGTGATGCTTTAAAAACTTTGTATTATAAAAAAGGTGAAAAATTTATCATCATCATTGACGATTATGATGTGCCTTACCGAAAGTTTTATTCTCAAACTAAAGATCTTAGCGAGTACATGAACTTTTTAGAAAGCCTCATCAATACTAAGGATGCAAGTTTGTTTACAGAGCTTGTTTACCTTACAGGTGTTTTACCTATGAAGAAGGTAAGTGCTAAACCTCTGCCTAATTTACGTGAATATATGCAGCTACACTCCTATGAGCTAACTCCATATTATGGTTTTACTTTAGATGAGTTAAAGGATATCTGTCAGAGGAACAACTTACCTTATGAGGATTGTTTAAAGTTGTATGACGGATATGAGATTGATGGTGTAAGAGTCGTAAATCCATATTCAATAGTGCACGCTAATACGCATGACAATTTGAGCTTCTATTGGCTAAGAACAGCATGCCCTGGGGTAGTAACAGAATTAGCTGAGCGTTTTTCTAAGCTTTGCGACATCCTAATTCAAATTTTAAATCATGAGTATTATAAGAGTATTAAGTTATCTTCTTTTTGCAATGATCCAAATACCATCACTAACTACCAACAAGCACTAACCTATATGATCTATCTTGGATACTTGTCTATAAACTTTAAAACTCATCAAATTTATATACCAAGTTTAGAAGCTAGAGCTGCTTTAGAAAATGCAATCTTTGCATGCAGCAAAGGTCGTTTTTCTAAAATTATTCCACTTTCAAAAGAGCTTTTGTGGAATACAAAAATGGTAAATCCAGATCCTAGCTATCTTGCAAAAATCCTAGGTGCTTTTCACAAAGAGTATGTAAGTGAACACGATTATAGTAAGCCAAGCTCTCTTGAAAAAGTGTTAACCTATGCCTACTTTGCTTGTAATTACTCAAGTGACTACGATAAGCCTATTTTCAGCTTAGAATCTAAAAATGGTGTAGCGACACTTATTCTGCATTCAAAACATACTCATGAATATGACCAAAGCAGGAATCCTTCCATGATCATTGAGCTTAAATCTTGTCATACTAAAGATTCTCTTATGAATAGGATTAAAAGAGGTGAGGAGCATTATCCTGCTATACTGCAAGATTACACTGGATACTTTCTTTTTGTAGAGTATCTTTTTGACGAGGATACCAAAGTACATACCTGCGTAATAGACGGTCGTCTAAAGAAACTCTCGTAAACTGTCAGTCACTACCTAAGCATTCTATATAGTAGCTTAACTGTAAGTTTAAGCTACTACTACTATTATTAGCATGAGAATTAAATTTTTATCTTAGTTTAGGTTTATTCTTGAGAATATGTCTTTATACCTTTTCTAATTGCATAACTTCACAAATCTTAACTTAAAAAACCTTTTTTCTTGGAAAATCTTTAGTTAATTTACTAGACTAAAGGCAAATACATACAACTATGTATGTATTTATAAAATAATAAATTAAGTAAGAGAAATAAATACTATGGGATGTAAACTAAATAGTTTGGCATTAGCTTTAGCTATGTCAGTTTCACTATCTTCTATGGCTGCAACTTTAGAAGTGTGGGAAGGTGTAGGCAAATCTTCTGCAATTGCAAATGCTGCTAAAGCCTTTGAAACAAAGTACAACTGTAAAGTTGTACTAAAAGAAAAGGATGAACCAAATCAAATCGCAATTGTGGACGATTTGGCAAAAAAAGGTCAAAACACACCAGATGTCTTTATCTTAATTTCTGACAAATTTGGTGAAGCCCTCAGCAAAGATTTAATTGCACCACTAAACTCCATGCAACTGAAGCAATCTTTGTATACACCAACCTCTACAGCAGTGTTTAAAAAAGATGGAAAGATTTATGCTGCACCTCGTTCAACTGATACCTTAGTGGTTTACTACAATAAAGAGATTATTGAGTATCCATATGAGACCTTAGATGCATATAAAGAGCTAGGTGTTAAGTTACAATCACAAGGTAAATATCCATTACTTGCAAAACTTGATCAGCTCTATTTTGGTTATGCCTTTTTAGCAGCTCACGGTGGCTATATCTTTGGAAGGGACAGCAATGGTAACTTTAACGCAGAAGAGCTTGGTGTAAATTCAGAAGGCTCTATAAAAGGTCTTAAAGCTTTAGCTTCTTTCTCAGACTTTATTCCTAAAGAGATTTATACTGATCAAGGTTATAGCTTAGTAGATGAGTACTTTAAACAAGGTAAAGCAGCTGCTGTCATCAATGGACCTTGGGCTTTAGAAGGATACGCAAAATCTGGTATTGATTATGGTGTAGCTCCACTGCCTAAGTTAAATAATGGGGAGTTTATGCACCCATTTTACGGTGTTAAAGGCTATGTGGTTTCAAGTAAGTCAGAGAATAAGGATTTAGCTGAGAAGTTTGTTTACTTTATCAATGAGCCTCAATATGCTTTAGCTCGTTATCAAACTTTAGCAGAGGTACCACCAATTTTAGCGGTGTTAAATGATCCACTAATTCAAAATGACGACTTTGCAAACGCTATTTCAACTCAGGTTAGAAGAGCAGATCCTATGCCTTATATTCCTCAGATGAATCTTATTTGGTCTCCTGTATCAGAAGCTTTTAAAAAGGCAATTGAAGGTGCTGATCCAAAGACAGTGTTAGATAAAGCTCAAGAGCAAATTAAAGCCCAATACTAATAAACAGATAGCTATACTCATTTAGGGAGCCGTAAGGCTCCCTTCTTTCCTAAACTCCGCAGGTCATAGTTACTAATTTTTGACCTGCTTTTTAGGGTAAGCAATTTTAAACAGATCAAAGAGATCTCTAGTTTTCTTAGGGATCTCTTTTACTATCCAAACACCGCGTCCAGCAGGCTTAGATGCCTGTAATTTCTGTAGTTGAAGCATAGCTTTTGTAATTGAGTCGCCAGGTAGTACCTTACCATCTGCTTTATGCTTAGATGCTGCAACTGTCATCATCATTCTTAGGTTTTGTGCTAACAAGTGGATAAATAGCTTTCCTTTGTAAGAGCTAGCTGTAGCTCTAAGTCTCTCACCATCATCTAATACTTTGAATTGTCTAAAGCAGGTCTCTACGATATTACGTTCTCTGTAGATCACCATACTATCGAAAGGATCTTCAACTGTATTGGTTCGGATAGCAAAGTAACCGTTGTACTTACAAGCCTTTTCAACAATTGAAGCATTGATAGACCATTTCTTAGTTTTCTCATCTAAAGTTAAGCACTTACCATATTTGCGCCACAATAAAGGATCACAAGTCTTATTAGCTACCTTCAATTTAAGAAGTCTTTGAACATCTGCCATAAAAGCTCTGTTCTGTCTTTCCCCAAGTTCACCATCACGATATAAATGCAAATACACATTAGCGTCAGTAGTGATGCCATTACAGGTTGAAGACCATTTTTCTACAACAGGTGTTGTTCTAGCGTATACACCAAGCTCACCATTTAAGAAAGCTGGATTAGATAGTGAACTTCTATATTTATCAATGTATTTCTTTGTTGTATCCTCAGATAACTTAACTCCAGTTAGGAACTTTAAATCACAGTTGATTTGTTTTTGGACGTTTAATACAGAGGAGTAACCTCTATCAGTAGTAATCAATACTTCATCAAGCTTGATACCACAATTCTGCATTCTTAAGAGTAAATCAGGGAATAAAGACATGTCGTTAATAGAGCCTTCAGACTCATAAGCGTAGCAGGTATCACCAGTAGCATAATCAACGCAAAGAGTAAGGTTAATTTGCTTTAAAAAGTCGTCTTGTTTTGCATGACCAAAAGCCGCATTATCAATAGTCTCAGAGTAGGTGCTAATACTGGTAGAATCAATAGCCATCATCATAGGTGGTAGCTCAATGCCTTGCTCTTTAGCTTTCTCTTTAAGATCGTTATGATTTGCAATAATTCTGTTGTGTCTTAATACAAAGTACTCATCTATTTGCTCTTGTTGAACTTGGGAAAGTAAGTAGCTGATTTTTTGACTTGATAAAGGCTCTGCATTAGGCAAGTAGTTCATAGCAAGCCAGTCTTCATAATTCTGCATAGCTTCACCATGAGAGCATAATTCATATATACCAAGGCGTAGTAATTCATTACCTAATTCATCACCAAATACTTGAGTTAAAGCCTTTTGCATCCCTGATGTCTTTGCTAGTTCCCAACAGCCATAAGTTAAACCGAAGGAAACACTGTCACATCTAAAAGATAAGTCTTTATTAACCTCAGCTTTAATCTGCTCAACTTCTTCCTCAGTACGCTCTACAAGTTTATTGTCCTCATAGAATAAATTCTTACCAATTAAATCAGGATGAGCATCTAAATAGGCCTTACCGCAGGTAACCTCACCTGTATCACTATCTAATCTTCCAACATGAACTCGC
>JAEWPL010000044.1 GCA_023460615.1 Pseudomonadota bacterium
ATTGTAATCAGTGTGCTCACCGATGATGTTTACACGACCTGGAGCATACTCATACATGGTAGGCTCTGCGTTGAATTTAGCCTTGAATGCTTGTTTGCAAATAGTTTGAATATCTGACATAAGTAAATCCTTTTGTTGTTTAGCTTTTTTCCTCCTACCTTTGTAGGTAGGAGTATTTTTTATTATTTCTTTAATGAATAGTGCTCATCAGGTAGTGCACGTAAACGCTCTGCTGCCTGCTCTGGAGTTAAATCACGCTGTTTTTCAGCTAATAACTCAAAGCCTGCTACGAACTTACGTACGGTGGCACTACGTAATAGAGGTGGATAGTAGTTAGCATGTAACTGCCACTCGCTATGATCTTTACCATCTACAGGAGCATTGTGCCAGCCCATAGAATAAGGGAAGGAGCACTCAAATAGATTGTCATAACGGCAAGTTAATCTCTTGATAGCTACTGCTAAATCATCACGTTGAGCATCAGTTAATTGATCGATAGTTTGAACCTTGAACTTAGGTAAGATCATAGTTTCAAATGGCCAGAATGCCCAGAATGGAACTAAAGCTGTGAAGTACTCAGTTTCAAATAAAATACGCTCTTTCTTCTTTAATTCAGCATTTACATAATCTAGTAATAATGGTGAATTGTGTTTTTGATAGTACTTTAATTGCTGATTGTATTCTTTAGATAATTCCTCAGGAATAAAGTTACAAGCCCAAATTTGACCATGTGGATGAGGATTTGAGCAGCCCATAATAGCGCCCTTATTCTCAAATAGCTGTACGTATTTGTAGTCTTTTGACAATTCAGTAAACTGACTAGCCCATAAATCTACAACTCCACGAATGCCTTTTAAATCCATTAAAGGTAGAGTCTTTGAATGATCAGGACTAAAGCAAATTACTCTTGCTGTACCACGAGCAGGCTCTAATTGAAATAATTCCTCAGATTCTGGTGCATCAAGTGGAGTATCTGGAGTTAAAGCTGCAAAGTCATTAGTAAACACATAGTTTTGCTCATACTTTGGATTAACATCACCACTGATACGAGTATTGCCAGGACACAAATAACATTTCTCGTCGTAAGATGGCATAGCACTTTGAGGTAACTTCTCAACCTGACCTTGCCATGGACGTTTAGCACGATGAGGTGACACTAAGATCCATTCACCAGTTAAAGCATTAAATCTTCTGTGAGGATGATCTGAAATATTAAATGAAGTCATTTTATCTACCTTTAATGTTTGTAAATGGACTTATTAGTCCTCATAACCGTTAGGATTATTCTTTTGCCAGTTGTAAGAATCAGCTGTCATGTCATCTAAGGTCTTAGTTGCCACCCAACCTAATTCTCTCTTTGCCTTGCTAGGATCTGCATAGCAAGCTACTACGTCGCCACTACGACGTGGTGCAAACTTGTATGGAAGATCTCTGCCAATTGCTTTTGAGAATGCCTTTACCATATCTAATACAGAGTAACCAGTACCAGTACCTAAGTTGTAAATGTAAGTACCAGGCTTATTTAAGCAGTGATTTAAAGCAGCTACGTGGCCTTTTGCTAGATCTACTACGTGGATGTAATCACGTACACAAGTACCATCAGGTGTTGGGTAATCATTACCAAAAATACTTAATTCCTTTAGACGACCTACAGCAACTTGTGTTAGATATGGCATTAAGTTATTTGGAATACCACGTGGATCTTCACCGATTAAACCAGACTCATGAGCACCTACTGGGTTAAAGTAACGTAATAACACCATGGAGAACTCATTGTCAGCGTTTTGTAATTCCTGACACATATACTCAATATCAACTTTAGTTTGACCATATGGGCAGTTAGCGCGCTTAACAGGAGACTCCTCTGTTAAAGGTACTGAATCAGGCTCACCATAAACGGTAGCTGAGGATGAGAAGATGAAATTCTTGCAGTTAAATTCGCGCATTACAGCTAAAAGCACACGAGCACCGTTAACATTGTTATCGTAGTACTCTAAAGGCTTCTTCATTGACTCGCCTACTGCCTTTAAACCTGCAAAGTTAATTACTGCATCAATCTTGTAGTTAGTAAATACAGTCTCTAATTGCTCACGATTTCTAATATCACCAGCTACAAAAGGAACTGTTTTACCTACAATCTTGTTTACTCTTGCAAGTACAGCAGGTTTTGAATTGTAAAAGTTGTCATAAATAACCACATCGTAGCCTGCGTTTACAAGTTCAATCACAGTGTGTGAACCAATGTAGCCTGCGCCACCTGTTACTAAAATAGTTGCCATCTTACTTCACCTCAAAATAGCATAGATACGTCATGTAAGCGTTTACATAAATTATATTCTATCGTAAAATATTTACAAGCATTTGTTTTGATAAAAATCACATTTTTATCAAAATAATAAAAAATTACTATAAAATTAACGCATTATTTTAATGTAAATAATAATCACAAAGAATTTAAAACTAAAACAATTTCTATTAAAGATCCTATGGCTGCCACAATTAAAGATGTCGCTATAAAAGCAAATGTATCTGTAGCTACAGTTTCTCGTGTTTTAAACGGTACAGCTAAAGTCTCTGATACAGCTAAAGCTGCGGTATTAAAAGCACAAAGAGAGCTTGGTTTTTACTTAAATGCCAATGCACGAACTCTAGCAAGACAAGATAGTCAAACTATCGGCATTTTAGTCTCTGATATCTCAGATCCTTACTTTGCAAGCATGATTAAAGCTTGTGACGTGACAGCTAATGCTCTAAATAAATCTTTACTAATAACTCAAGGTTTTTATGATGCCCAAAGGGAGCAAAAAGCTTTAGACAATCTTTTATCCCATCAATGCTCTGGCATTATTATTCATGTACTTGGCATAAGTGATGAGCTCCTTTCAGACTATATGAAACGTTTTCCTTACATTGTGCTTATCAACAGATTATTAAAAGGTTTTGAGGATAGATGTGTGACTATCGACAATGAACAAGCTATGTTCAAGGTAGTCGATTACTTAATTGAACAAGGACATCAAAAAATTGCCTATGTACAATCAGAGTATGAGGTTGCCGATAACACACAGCGTTTAACTGGTTATAAAAAAGCTTTAATTGCGCACAACATTGAAGTTGATGATTCTTTAATTTTAAAGGCTCACCCATCACTAGAGGGTGGTAGTAAGGTTGCAAAAGAGCTTATCGATATTGGTTTAAATAAGTTTACCGCTGTTGCCTGCTACTCAGATACCATAGCAGCAGCTTTAATGACTAATCTTATCAACAGTGGTATTAGTGTTCCTGATAATGTATCTATCACAGGCTTTGATAATCTGTTTTTATCCTCCTGCATGATCCCTGCTTTAACCACAGTAATAAACCCAATTGAGCAAATGGGAAAAAGAGCTTTAGAACTTTCAATAGCGCTAAAAAATGGTGATCATAGCTTCAAATTAGGTAGTTTTGAGACTAAGTTAGTGTACAGAAATTCTGTAAAAAAGTTAACTTAAGTTTCCAACTTTAAAAATTTAATTAAAAGCTGATTCTAAACGGATCAGTAGCTCTTTAAAAAGACGATCTTGATTTACCTAGTAGGTTGCGCGATCCTTAAAGGTTCTTTAGGAACAAATTCAGCTGCAACTCTAGAGAACAGTTCATGGATAAAGGTGCCCATGGAGGATATAGCATCAAGGAAATTGTTTAATGCAATTAGCCTTACTTGCTCTTCTTTACCAGGAACGATGTAACCTTCATTGATGACTT